>CAZBZJ010000129.1:0-4207 GCA_964496355.1 uncultured Planctomycetia bacterium
CTCCGTCGATAGTTTCACCAGGAGATACAGATTCACCATTAATGATAGCCAGAGGCTGTTTTTGGCTATAGATAATGCCTGATAGGATGAATTGAGCTGCAGGCTGGGTTTTGCCTGATGAAGCAGCGGCGTCTTTTTGAAGTTGGTTTTGTTTTACCGGTACAACTTCTGAGGGCTGTTTTTTGATTGAACTTTCATTTTTCTGTTTGAAGAAGGCTTCTCCGGTACGGTATAGAAAGAAGAGATAGCCTAAGCCTAAGATTATTGTTATTCCTATTCCGAAATAAGCTTTTATTTTTAACCTTCTATGTGTTCAGTTAGAGGGATTCTTTTCGATTTTTTTTAAAGCTTCGTATATTACACTCATCTTAATTGGTTCTTGGTTCTTTGGTTTGTGTTCTACGTTTGATAATTTTAACGTTGAACGTAGCACGTAAAGCATCGAACGAAAAGGATGAGCTATGAGCTAAAATATTAGCTGGTATCCAATTCTTCGATAGAAAGCCGCAATAGATTTTCATCAATTAAATTTTTATTCTTACTGAATCCTGCAAGAAGCGCACGGTCGCATAGGACATTTATCAGCCTGGGAATTCCTTTACTGAATTCGTATATTAGATCAAAAGTATTATCTGCGAATTTTATATTTAGAGCTTGGGTTATTTTTAGGCGAAAATTAACATATTTCTTTATTTCATCCCTTTGTAGAGGACGGATATGGTAATTTACCGATATACGTTGTTTTATCTGGCGCAGGTTTGGATGGTTCAGTTTATCTCTTAATTCCGGCTGTCCCACCAGGACTATTTGTAAGAGTTTTTCTTTTTCTGTTTCTAGATTAGACAATAACCTGATTTGTTCTAATTGCCGCATGCTCAAGTTTTGTGATTCGTCTATAATCAGGACAGCATTAGCTCCGGCCGAAGCTGTTTCAATGAGAAAATCATTCAATGCATATACCATATCCAGTTTAGAATGTTTTTTTATGCTGAGGCCGAAATCTTCTATTATAGCTCTTAAAAGCTGAGATGGACTGAAATAGGGGTTTAGAATAACCGAAGTTTTTATTTCTTCGGATAATTTTTTGAGTAAGACTTTACATAATGTAGTCTTACCGGTTCCTACTTCGCCGGTTAATAAAATTAATCCTTTTTTTTCTTTTATGCCATAGGTTACATAAGACAAAGCTTTATCATGGCTTTGGCTGCGGAAAAAAAGGGTACCATCGGCTGTGATACTAAAGGGAGCTTCTTTTAGGCCATAATGCTCTAAATACATAGCAGAATAATTTTAGCAAGAAACCTTGTGAATGTAAATAGCAGATTCCGTAGGAAGTAGGAAGTAGAAGATAAAAATTACACGTCCCATATCCCACATCCTGCGGAACAGTGAACATTGCGTTACGATAGCGTAAACTATTATTCGCAAATTAGCTAATGCGACAAAACAAGCCAGACCTAAAATGTCGCATTAGCTTTGATGTTAAGCGAATAATTCTTGACATTACTTGCGTTACATTAGGTTTGACACGTGCAGAACCGGGTGTTATAGTAATTTGCTAGTTTAACCGTATTGGTCATATTTATGGAAAAGAAGATCTATTATCATGATACCGACTGCGGAGGAGTGGTATATTATGCCAACTATTTGAAATATTGCGAAGAGGCCCGCACTGAATTTATGTTAAATCGTAAGGTTAACATACAGGAGCTATTTGAAAAAAATATCCTTTTTGTTGTAAAAAACACAACAATTAATTATAAAAAGCCTGCCAGATATGGAGACAACATAACAATAGATACGTGCTTAAAAGAGGTTAGAAATGCCTCTTTATATTTTATCCACACTATAAAAAAAGACGATGAATTATTGGTAGAAAATCATACCAAGCTGGCCTGTATTGATAAGGCTTTCAGGCCTTTAAGCATACCGGAAGGAATAGCTGCAAGGCTGCGTAATGAGTGAATTATACCGTATTGTAAATTTGACTAAGGACACAGTTTTAGCGAAGAGGGCAGAAGAAGCTAAAACTTTTTTCTCGCGTTTTGCCGGCTTAATGTTTAGGAAAAGCTTATCTAAAGAAAGAGCCCTGATCTTTTACCGGACTAAATCTATACATACTTGTTTTATGCGGTTTACTTTAGATGTAATATTTGTCGACCGTTATATGAAGGTTTTAAGAATAATCAGAGGGCTTAGGCCGTGGCGTATAGTGTTTTGCGGGAAAGCCCATGCTGTTATAGAGTCTTCGTTTAATAATGGCAACTTAAAAAACACAGAAACCGGAGATAAACTTCAAATAAGACAGTTAACGTAAAAAAGGGGTATTTATGAAGAAAGAAAAGAACGCCGAAATACAGAAAGCCGAAAACGGCTATATGGTTAAAGTTAAAGAGCCACAAAGTAATATGAAAAACAATTGGTCTAAAGCTATGATGAAGCTTTTGGAGAATACCGGTGCTTTTGAATCCTGGCAGCAGGATAAGAAGAGGGAGATAGAGGAAACCTTAAAGGATATGCCGCAACCTCAGCTTTTCGGGGCGGCGTCGAAGACCTACATCTTCAGGACATTCAAGGAAGCTGTATCCTTTCTATACGACTATTTCGGCGAGATAGATTTACCTTCTGACTTGAAACAGCCATGATAGGGGTTAAGGTTAGGGTTGAGTTTCACCTCTTCCCACCGCGTAGGTGGGAAAAACCTAAAACCTTCCCACCTACGCGGTGGGAAGTTTACAAGGTTTTTGGGCTTGACATAGTATATAGTGTATGCTACTATATGCAAAATCGTGTTACCAAAATTTTGGTATACTGAAGGTGAAGTGACAGAGATATGGGTAAGATAAAAAGGTTCGGTGTATCACTGGAAGAGGAGTTACTGAAAAAGCTGGACAGCTTTGTAAAAAAGCATAAGTTTCCTAATCGCTCTCAGGCTGTCAGGCATCTTATTCATAAGAATATAGTTGAAACCGAATGGCAGGAGAATAGAGTTGTCGCAGGATGTTTGGTTATAGTCTATGACCATCATAAGCGAGATGTGGTTAATAAATCGATCGATATTCAGCATCAATTTCATAAACTTATTTTATCTAACCAGCACATACATTTAGACCACTATAATTGTTTAGAAATGATTGCGCTAAAGGGCAGAGCTTTAGAGCTAAGAAAACTTGCCGATAAAATTATTGCGTTAAAAGGTGTCATACACGGAGAGTTGGTTACTACCAAGTAAATATTTTTTTACCTGTCTAGTAACACGTTTTTATTAAAGGTGTCATAGAAAGGAGGGTGAGCATGGTTTTTTTAAAAAATCGTAATGTTTTACGGGTAGGGATGTTTGCGTTATTATTTTACGGCAGTTTTATTACTGTTGGATTTACTGAAAACAAATCTCTGGATTTAGGCGAAATTGTGGTTACTCCGATGAGAACAGAAAGGGCTTCTAAAGATTTATCATCTTCTGTTAGCGTGATTTCCGGAGATGAAATAGAAAACAGCAATGTAAGTACGGCTACAGATATTTTAGGGAATTTGCCGGGAGTTTTTATTCATAAGACAGGGAAATTCGGCCGGGCAGATGTTGCTATAAGAGGGTTGGGTAGCAGAGGCCGGAGGGTTATGATTCTGGTTGACGGAAAACCGGTTAAAATGGGGTTGTTCGGGTGTACGATAACTAATGCGCTGCCTACTGATAATATCGAACGAATCGAAGTAGTTAGAGGGTCGTCTTCTTTGCTTTACGGTTCAGATGCGTTAGGCGGAGTAGTAAATATTATTACTAAGAAACCTGAAAAAAAAGCGGAAGGTGATTTTCGTATTAGTTACGGAAGTTTCGATACCCAGAAATACAGGCTGCGCCAAGGCGGAAAAGTAGAGCGGTTTGATTATTATGTTACCTACGATAAGATAAATTCCCGCGGGTATATGCCCAATTCTTATTATGACCATGATAGTGTAAATTTATATGCCGGATATCAAATCGGAGATAATTGGCAGGTTAGTTTAAACAGCCGTTACTTTGACGGATTTAATAAAGTGCCTGAACCGTCAGCGGCCGATACCTCCTGGGAGCAGTACAGACGGTATTCCAACGCTCTAACTTTAGAAGGAAACTCAGCCGGTATTCATAATAAGCTGTTAGTATACAGGAACAGAGGTCACCATAAGTTCGGTGACGGCTGGGATGCAAAGGATAGTTCTACAGGTG
>CAZBZJ010000130.1:0-4206 GCA_964496355.1 uncultured Planctomycetia bacterium
GAAACGGGATTAAAACTAATGTCCAGAAGTGGATGTGCAGTAGAGTCCTTTCTAATTACCAGGCTATAGATCTGGGGAATAAAAGGGGACAGGCTACTTTTAATTAAAGGAGAATAATGCCACGAATTGCAAGAGGGTTAGCTGATGGCTTAATTTATCATGTCCTTAACCGAGGAAATGGTAGACAAACAATATTCCACAAGGAAGCAGATTATAAAGCTTTTATTAATCTGGTAAAAGAGGCAAAACAGTATTATTCCGTAAATATATTTGCTTATTGTTTAATGCCGAATCATTTCCATATGGTCATGTTGCCTGTCAGAGCAGAGGGATTAAGTAAAGCGATGCAATGGCTTACCACAAGTCATGTTCGCCGTTATCATAGACATTATGGGACTAGTGGTCATGTATGGCAGGGGCGATTTAAAAGCTTTATCATACAAGAAGACAGCCACTTACTAACTGTTTTAAGATATATTGAAAGAAATCCGGTGAGAGCAAATTTAGTTAATTTTGCGAAGGATTGGGCTTGGTCATCTCATAGGGAGAGAATAGGGCAAACTTGGCGATCACTAGCAGACAAAGTTCCTATAGACTTGCCGGATAATTGGGACAGGTACGTTGATGAACCTCTTATCGACAAGGAATTACAAGAGATTCGTAAGAGTATAAATCGTCAATCTCCCTATGGCAGTTCTGATTGGCAGGAGAAAATAAGTGAAGAACTTGGCTTAGAGTCGACCCTTAGGCCCAGGGGAAGGCCGAGGAAGAGGGGTGCGATAAAGTGAAAAAAGTAGCCTGTCCCCTTTTTATGGTGATTATTACTACTTATAACAGAGCATATTTATTAGGTAAGGTAATTGAAAGTGTGATTTGCCAGACATATAAAGACTGGGAATTGGTAGTAATAGATGACGCTTCAACTGATAATACAGCTGATGTTGTGAAAGATTACCAGAGCCAGGATAACCGTATCCGGTATATCCGGAATCCGGAGAATAAAGGGCTGGCTTTTTCCCGGAATCAGGGTATTAAGCATTCCAAAGGCGATTATATAGCTTTTTTGGACGATGACGACGAATGGTTGCCGGAGAAATTAGGAAAGCAGATGGCTTTAATCAAAAACAAGCCTCCGGAATACGGAGTGGTTTATTGCGGCGGATTCTCTGTGGCAGAGGCCGGTAGGGTTGTGGGTAGAGTAATGCCGAAATTAAGAGGGAATATATGCGGGTAGATAATTGAAAAAGGCTTGTCTACTATACCGTCATCTTGTCTGTTTACCAGGGATGCCCTGAAGGATGTAGGCGGGTTTGATCAGGGGCTTAAGAGCCATATCGACCATGATATATGGATGAGTTTAGGCTGTAAAGGTTACTATTCTGATTATGTTGATGAACCATTGGTCAGGATAAACAGCGCAATGCAGCAGCATATGACAACAGACGTTGATTTCCGTATTCCAGCTACGGAATTATATATTGAGAAATGGATGCCGGTGTTAGAAGAATGGATAGGCTCAAAAAGAGCCCAGAAGTACCTTTCGGAATTCTATATAAGAATAGTAAGCCAGCAGATTGCCAGCTTATTAGATAAACGGGCATTTAGAAAAACTTTTAAATGCCTTCGGGCTGTTTTTTTTGAGGGTTACTGTTTAAATGCAAAATTCTATTTCTACTTGGGCAGGGTTTTGGTTTTCTGGCTGGTTAAGTTAACCGGCTTACATTATATAAGTAGGAAGATAAAAAACAGGTTTTTATGAAGAGTATCGGAATATTCGAGATAATTTCCCATGACCAGCATATCTATTCTTTATGCAGTATTGCCTTGAGCGCGGGCTATCAGGTTACAGTATTTACAACCGAAAAGAAATTTTTGGGGTTAAAAGAATATTTTGGCAGCAATTACTCTAAATTCAAATGGGTCTTAAAGCCTCAGGGCGAACTTCCCAGCAGGTATTTAGCAAGGGTTATCAAATATTGTAGCAAATATATAGATGTGCTGATAGTTAATTCCATATATTTCGGTATTAAAGATTCGTTGTCTTATTTACGATTTAACCCCCGGTGCAAGAAAATTCTGGGCGTTTATAACCTTAATAAATGGTTGAATAATAGGTTTTCTTTCAAAAACTCGCTTTTGGCTAATTATCAACGCCTAATAGCTGGCAAGATTATTAGTAACTTTAACGCTATTAATGTGGAATATGAACCGCTATTGGATTATGCTTGTAATGCAAGCTATACTGGGAAAATATATGCTTTCGCGCCGGTCTTTTCTGAAGCCAGTAGTTGTGCATCCGGGGAATATTTGCGTGTCTTAGTGCCGGGATTTATAGAAGAAAGCAGAAGAGATTACCATTTAGTATTAGATATATTCGCTAAGGTATTGAGTGAAAATAACAAAAAAATCGAATTATGTTTATTGGGCGGCCCGGTACGAGATTATGGGAAGCAGATTATAGACAGATGTAATATTTTAAAAGATAAGGGGCATAAGATTCGATATTTTACTAAGCCGGTATCATTTCAGACGTTCACCGAAGAAATAAAAAACAGCGATATCGTACTTAGCCCTTTATGCAGAAGGGTTATTGATGGTTACGGTATAGAGGAGACTTACGGCACAACAAAGGGCAGCGGTATAATATTTGATGCCGTAAGGTTTGGTAAACCGCTTATATTGCCTGGATATTTTAAATTGGCTGAATATTTAAGAAGGTCTACTTTGCAATATAATGATAGAGAAGAGCTGGAAGAGATAATAATTGGGTTAATAAACGATAAATATAAGTTTAATAATTTAAAGAATGCTGCGCTACTTGTAGCAGAAGAGTTTTCCTTGGACAAACAAAAAAATCGTTTTGGAGAGATGATTACAAAGTTAATTAATCAAGGGTAGAGTTGAAATGCAGAGGCGATTAGAGACCGCCATATTATTCTTAATATTCGACCGGCCGAAGTTGGCCGAAAGAGTATTTAATGCAATACGTAAAGCAGCGCCGGTAAAGCTGTTTATAGCTGCCGATGCACCTCGTAAAGACAATATAGAACAGGTACAGAGATGTCGGCAAACTCGTAAAATAGTTAAAAAAGTAGACTGGGATTGTGAAGTTAAGACTCTGTTTAGGGAAGATAACCTGGGATGCCGGAAGGCTGTGAGTAGTGCAATAGACTGGTTTTTTGATAATGTCGAAGAAGGAATAATTTTAGAAGACGATATCCTGCCGGCTGATAGTTTCTTCTGGTTTTGCCAGGAATTATTAAGGTATTATCGAGAGCAAAAAGGGGACAGGCTACTTTTAATTAAAGGAGAATAATGCCACGAATTGCAAGAGGGTTAGCTGATGGCTTAATTTATCATGTCCTTAACCGAGGAAATGGTAGACAAACAATATTCCACAAGGAAGCAGATTATAAAGCTTTTATTAATCTGGTAAAAGAGGCAAAACAGTATTATTCCGTAAATATATTTGCTTATTGTTTAATGCCGAATCATTTCCATATGGTCATGTTGCCTGTCAGAGCAGAGGGATTAAGTAAAGCGATGCAATGGCTTACCACAAGTCATGTTCGCCGTTATCATAGACATTATGGGACTAGTGGTCATGTATGGCAGGGGCGATTTAAAAGCTTTATCATACAAGAAGACAGCCACTTACTAACTGTTTTAAGATATATTGAAAGAAATCCGGTGAGAGCAAATTTAGTTAATTTTGCGAAGGATTGGGCTTGGTCATCTCATAGGGAGAGAATAGGGCAAACTTGGCGATCACTAGCAGACAAAGTTCCTATAGACTTGCCGGATAATTGGGACAGGTACGTTGATGAACCTCTTATCGACAAGGAATTACAAGAGATTCGTAAGAGTATAAATCGTCAATCTCCCTATGGCAGTTCTGATTGGCAGGAGAAAATAAGTGAAGAACTTGGTTTAGAGTCGACCCTTAGGCCCAGGGGCAGGCCGAGGAAGAGGGGCGAGGTAAAGTAAAAAAGTAGCCTGTCCCCTTTTTATTTTGTTTATATATGCACCGCTGGCGTTAAACACATACTTTTATATAGGTAGGGTGTTCTCTTATTGGTTTATCAAATCTGCAGGGCTGTATCCATTTGTAAAAAAGATTAAAAAAAGATAGTATGATACGAATAGGCATATTGGAGTTGGGGGCACACGATCAGCATCTGTATGCGTTATGCAGAATAGCCGGCA
>CAZBZJ010000131.1:0-4161 GCA_964496355.1 uncultured Planctomycetia bacterium
TGACCGGAAGATTATGGAAGCAAGAAATATAGATGATATAAGGAATATCATACTTCTCGCTGAGCGCAAGCGCGATTGAGCCTTCTGTATAGACAATCACTTTTCTAACAATAAGTTGTGTCAAAACGAGTAATTAGGTCAGAAGAAAAGGGAATTGAGCAATAGATAAATAGTTTTAATTTGTGATAATAAATGGTAACATAGTTACCGAGATTATTTTGTCCTGAAACCGTGATGAGGAAATAATAAATAGAGGAGCAACGTATGAATACCGGGATATTGAATATAGAGAAAAAAAGATACAGGTTACGGGTTGTGATTCCTGCTTTTCCCGCGTTTAACGTTTATTCGCATATAGCCAAATGTACTACCGCATTAGGCCCGGTAACCGTGGCTACTGCGGCGCGCCAGGTACCCGGATGGGATGTAGAGGTCATCGATGAGAATAATCTTGGGCTGTATGGCCGGCATGCCGCCGATGGCGGTGCTGACCACACAGTATTAGAAGATTTCCGATCTGCGGAAATTGTCGGATTTTATGGCGGCCTTACCAGCACTATCCCCCGGCTTTATCAGTTAGCAGGATTTTATAAAGAAAGAGGCGCGGTAACCGTTGCCGGAGGCCAACATTTTGTTAAAGAAAATATAGAAACGGCGTTAAGGTCTGGTATAGATTATATAGTTTTAGGGGAAGGCGAAGAAACTATTCAGGAACTTCTTTTAGCTTTAGAAGGCAAAAAAAACTTAACTGAAGTCAGGGGCATAGCTTATTTAAAAGACGGCCGTGTATTTTTTACGCCCGAAC
The DNA here is from genome assembly GCA_964496355.1 of uncultured Planctomycetia bacterium. GTDB lineage: Bacteria > Omnitrophota > Gorgyraeia > Duberdicusellales > Duberdicusellaceae > CAZBZJ01. The sequence goes on from CAZBZJ010000131.1 coordinate 806, forward strand.
GCGAACCGCTTACAGATTTTGATAAATTGCCTATACCTGATTTTTCTTTGGTAAGATACGCAAAAATGAAATTGTTCCCGGTAGGCCGGATTCGGGGTTGCGGTATGGATTGCGAATTTTGTACGGTTAAAGGCAAACCCCGGTGCGCGTCGCCTGAACGGCTGTTAGAGAGTATACGTATTGCTGTCGAAACTTTTGATGCGCGCCATTTTTTTATCGTCGATGACCTTTTTGGCCAATTTCGTACCGAAACAATCCGTTTCTGCAGAATATTAAAAGATTATCAGCGGCAGATCAGGCGTCGACTGGATTTTACGGTACAAATAAGATTAGATAAAGCTCATGATAGCGAGTTGCTTTCTGTTATGCGTAAAGCCGGTATTAATACTGTAGCGATAGGGTTTGAATCTCCTATCGCAGAAGAATTGGAGTCGATGAATAAACGAATAAAACCGCAGGCTATGATGACTCTTGCACGTACGTACCATCGGTTTGGATTTTTGGTGCACGGTATGTTTATTTTTGGATATCCTTTAAGAAGCGGGTATCCGGCAAGAATTTCAACAAAAGAACGTATCAAAAGGTATAAAGGCTTCATCAAGCGAGCCAAAATCGATACGATACAGGTTTTGTTGCCTGTGCCTTTGCCTGGCACCGTATTAAGAAAACGCCTGGCTGAACAAAACCGGCTTTATCCCAAGGAGGACATAGGCTGGGAATATTATGACGGTAATTTTCCTCTCTTTGAACCCGATAAACCTTTGACGGCAGAAGAATTGCAGTCGTCAATGCACAGAATAATGAGTAAATTCTATAAGTTCCGGTATATGTTTAGACTGGGTTTAAATGTTATAACTTTTCCTGCTCTCATCTTCTTTCTGCATAATATTAAGGCGGGATGGCGAAAATGGTACCGTTCCTGGAGAAATGATTTAGCCCGGTTTGGCGGATGGATTATTCTCAAACGCTGGCTATCGGAATTTAGAAAAGGGGAATTTCTCATCAAACTGAAAAAAGCGCAATATGATTTGAAACATCATAAAAGAATTACATAATATCGTTCCAATAATTGCCTAATGTGCAAGCGGCCGAATCAAGCATCGCAGAAAACAGTTCCGTATATATCTACAGACAGGAAAATATACCTTAAAGTACATGAAATATAAACACGCCCTGTTTCTTAATCCGTATGTATCCAAGTCGGCTACAAGTGCCATGAAATTGTTTCCGCCTACGGGATTGGAGTATGTAGCTACCAGCGCTAAGAAGGCGGTAAAAAAAGTAACTCTTCTGGATTTAAGGTATCAGCAAGAGCTGTCTGATCCGGAAAAGTTAATTGAGTTTATCCAAAAAAAAGATATCGACCTTGTTTGTGCAGGCATCGGCTGGAACCGCCAATTAAAAGAAATTATTGCGTTATTGAATCTTCTACCGGCGAGTACCCCTTTAATAATCGGTGGATATACCGCAACAGAAAAAGCCGAAGAGTTTTTCAGGGATTGTTCGAATCTGGATATAGTCGTAAGAGGCGAAGGTGAGGATACTATCGTAGATATTTTAAACGCTGAGCCGGTTGAACAAATACCCGGAATATCCTTTCGTAAAAACGGCGAAATCATTCATAATCAGCATCGGCCTTTAGCGGATTTAGATAATATAGAACCTCCAGACCGCTGTTTGAGAAACAATGAATACAGGCTGACTTTGAATGGTATTGACGTTATGCAGTCAAGTTTCGATACGGTTTTAAGTGCCCGGGGCTGCCCGTATAATTGCAAATTCTGCACATTTAAGTTAAATCCCTTAGGCCAGAAACGAAACTATTCGGCAAGAAGCGTCGAATCTGTAGTGAATGAGATCCAGAATATACCTGCCGGCATTATTCTTTTCAGTGACGAGAATATTGCAGTCGACCCGCGCCGGGCAGAAGAGATTTGCGACTTGATTATAAGCCGAAAAATTAAAAAACGTTTTATCGCTCAATGCCGAATCGAAGTTGCCCGTTATCCCAGATTATTAAAGAAGATGGCCAAGGCAGGGTTTAAAACTTTATTATTAGGCATAGAGTCGCCTCATGACCGTATATTGTCTCAGTTGAATAAAGGGTTTGATTCGGCTACCGTGCGCAAATATTTTAAAACGCTTAGAAGATTTCCGATATATTACCATGGATATTTTATTTATGGCAACATCACCGAGACTGAAGAGGAGATGTTGTATATAGCCAAATTCGCAAAGGAGATAGGAGTAGACTCGATAACTTTTTTGAAGTTGCGGATTGAAAAGTTTTCGCCTCTCAAGGAAGAAGTCGAAAAGGCTCCCGGTTACCACATTGGCAATGACGGCGTAGTCTTTTCGGATAAATATAGTAAATCGGATTTAAAACTAATCGGGCGAAAGATAAAATTTGCCTTTTATACACCGGCTAATTATATTAAAATGGTATACAAATGTTTTGTAGTAACACGCTTTCTTACATTCCGTGAGATGTTGTCATTCTTTTTATACCTGCCATTATCTTTAAGACAGCTGTTAGCCAGAGAAATCGAAAAGGGAAGATTAAAAGACACCACCCAACGCCTCCTAAAGTTCAGAAAGTAAAGGCTGTCCCCTTGGAGACGTCCCCCAAAGAGACACCTTATATCCAGCCAACGGCTTTCTTGTTCCCTGTCGCTATTTATTAAGAGAGAAACAAGTCAGAAAAAAGAGGAATCTGCCAATTGGCTGTATTTATGTTTTTCGTTATTATTAGTTTATAAACATGATGATGATAATTAATAAATTTGCCGGGTCAAAGCCTTTTAAGAAATGATAGCTAAAAAAGGAGGGTGTTATGAATGAAGATCTGAAGAAGGCATACGAGGAGAAGACAGAGGCACAATTGAAGGAATGGAGTTGTAAAATAGAAGGGTTGAAGAATAGAGCTGAAAATTTAAGCGCAGATGCAAAGGTTAAAGCTTTAGAGAAAACCGAAGAACTAAAAAAAATGGTTGACGATGGCAGAAAAAAACTCGACCAGTTAAGGCAAGCCGGCCAAGATAATTGGGATGATTTAAAAGCGAAAAGCCAGGGCGTTATGGATGGTATCCGGAATTCGATGCGTAATATAAGTTCAAAAGATCAGCATAGTAAATAAATATTCCTTACCAAATCCTGCCATTTTGTTATAATGAAGCGGAAGGAAGATGGTGTTATTCTTATGCACAGGAGATTCCTGCCGCAGCCGGATGGCTGAGGAGTTTTTGCGGCATAAAGCCGGGGATAAAATCCTTTCAAAAAGTTACCCAATTACTGAGCCTTAATACCTGGCCCCAATTATGGGATTATTGTTAAGGCCAAAGGCAGGTTACCTTAAA
>CAZBZJ010000132.1:0-4129 GCA_964496355.1 uncultured Planctomycetia bacterium
ATATGACAAAGGGGCAAATAGAGGATCTGATAGGCGAGGCAATAATTAAGTTTGAAAAAGAACACATGGGTAGAGGCCCTCAGGAGGCCAAAACTTATATACTAAAGGATATGATTTTTATCCGGCTCAAGGGTGTTCTAACTCCTGCTGAGGAACAATTATCCAAAACAGCTGAAGGATCAGAATTAATAAAAAAAACCCGGATGCAGCTGTTAGAGGGAGCACGGGCTCTTTTAGAGAATATAGTTTCCGATATTACTAAATTACAGGTCAGGAGTTTACATACAGATATCAGCACAAAAACAGGCGAAAGAGTTATTATATTTACACTGGACCGTAATCTCGAAATGAAGCTTTCCAAGGATTTAAGGTAAAAAGGTTGACTTAGGCTGTTTATAGATATAAGATTAAGCGCGAAAGAAATATAATTTGGTAGGCTGAGGCAAGGACCCTTGACATCTCCGATGTCAAGGGTTGTTGCAGAGTAAACCAACATCAAAATCTTTTAGCTCGCGAAAAACCGAGCGGGAGATGATGTTGGTTTTTATTATTTTGTGGGGCTTAAAAAAAAGGAGGGTTACAATGCCGGAGAAATTTCTTAAAGAGTTAGAATCCAGATTAAGTGAACGTGATTATCAGAAACTGAGTGCAATAGCCAACCCTAAAGTTCATAAGTTTATTGCTGAGTCTTGCAAGCTTTGTAAACCGAAGAAGATATTTGTATGCAGTGATTCTCCGGAAGATATCGCTCATGTACGGCAGCAGGCGATTGATAGTGGCGAAGAAAAGCCACTGGCAGTCTCCGGCCACACTTATCATTTTGACGGGTTTCAGGATCAAGGCAGAGACAGAAAGGCTACCAAGTATCTAGTCCCAAAGAACGATAACCTGAGTAAAGCCTTAAATCAGATCGAAAGAGAGCAGGGTTTAGCCGAGGTTAAGGATATACTAAAGTCAACGATGAAAGTCCGTACAATGATTGTGCGTTTTTTATCTTTAGGGCCGGCAGATTCTGTATTTAGTGTTCCCTGTGTGCAATGTACCGACTCCTGGTATGTAGCTCATAGCGAAGACCTTCTTTATAGGTCAGCATATAATATGTTTACCCGCAAAAAAGAAATGAGCGATCTTTTTTGTATTCTTCACTCAGCCGGCAAAATGGACGAAAATATGATAAGTACCGAACCGGATAAAAGGCGTATATATATTGATTACACACATAATATGATTTATAGCGTTAATACACAGTATGCCGGGAATACCGTTGGTTTAAAGAAGTTGGCATTACGTTTAACTATTCGTAAAGCCAATAGGGAAGGCTGGCTTGCCGAACATATGTTACTTATGGGCGTGAGTGGTCTGAACGGACGCAAAACTTATTTGGCGGGTGCTTTTCCCAGTGCTTGCGGAAAAACTTCTACAGCAATGCTTCCCGGAGAGAGCGTGTTAGGAGATGATATTGCATACTTTCGTAATATCGAAGGCAGAGCCAGGGCAGTCAATGCTGAATCGGGTATATTTGGCATTATTCAAAATATCAACCCTGATGACGACCCAACAATATTTAAAGTGCTTACTACACCAGGTGAAGTTATTTTTTCAAATATATTAGTAAGCGATGGCAAACCCTATTGGCTGGGCATGAAAGGCGATATACCAAAAGAGGGAGTGAACTTTTCCGGTGAATGGTATGCCGGTAAGACCGATAACAAAGGCAATAAAATACCTCATGCTCATAAAAATGCCCGGTATGCTGTTACTCTACAGGCGTTAGATAATGCAGATCCTGAGTTGAACAATCCTAAGGGAATAGAATTGTCCGGAATAATGTATGGCGGCAGGGATGCTAAGAGCTATGTGCCGGTGCAGCAGAGTTTTAGCTGGGAACATGGTATTGTCGCTTATGGGGCTGCCTTAGAAACAGAGACTACATTTGCGACAATCGGCAAGGAAGGGGTACCGGAAATAAATTTGATGAGTATTCAGGATTTTGTCTCTATATCGTTAGGTAAATATGTCCAAAACAACCTGGAGTTCGGGCGCAAATTAAAGCAGCCGCCCCTTGTATTTGGAGTTAATTATTTTCTTCGTGACAAAGAAGGTAAGTTCTTGAATGCTGTGCGGGATAAACATGTCTGGATAAAATGGATGGAGCTGCGTATTCACAACGACGCCGGCGCAGTAAAGGCTCCAACCGGATTACTTCCAAAGTATGAAGACCTCAAAGAATTATTTGCTCTGGTTTTAAAAAAGGAATATTCAAAAGAGGCTTATGTAAAACAGTTTACTATACGCGTACCGGAAAATTTAGCCAAGTTAGACCGCGTAGAAAAATTCCATAAAGAAAACGTTCCGGGTGCGCCGGGTATTATTTTTGAAGCCTTTAAAGACCAGCGTGCGCGGCTCATAGATGCCCAGAAAAAGTTTGGCGATTATATATCTCCGGAAAAATTTAAAGCCGAATAACAAAATGAGTACGGCTAACCGCAATATAAATGGGGCTAAACCTGAAGTTGAAGATACCGCCTATATTCATCCAACAGCAGTAATAATCGGCCGGGTCAAAATAGGCGGGAATGTTTTTGTCGGGCCGGGTGCAGTTGTCAGGGCTGATGAGCAGAGCAGTTCAATAACGATCGAGAGTAACTGTAATATTCAGGATAGAGTGCTAATCCATGCTCTTGAAGGCAGCTCTGTTTTAGTAGGAAAAAATACATCTTTAGCCCATGGATGTATAGTCCATGGGCCTAGTAAGATAAGTGAAAACTGTTTTATCGGTTTTGGGTCGGTAATCTTTAGTGCCGATATTAATAACGGTGTGTGTATAAAGCATTTAGTAGTAGTCGAAGGAGTAACTGTTCTGCCTGAAAGAATAATAGAATCCCATTCTTTAATTAACTGCGAAACCGATGTTGTATCGTTAGGGCATGTTGACAAAAAAAATAAAGAATTTATGGAGAGAGTGGTCGAAGTCAATCTAAATTTGGTAGAGGAATATAAGAATAGAGAATTAGGGCCAGGCCTCAACTTTTGACAAATACTGATAGCCATTTCAACAAGATGAATATCTGCATCATTTCTCAAGATACATACACTTGCCCCCTACTATGCGATAGCGTAAACTATTATTCGCAAATTAGCTAATGCGACAAAACAAGCCGGACCTAAAATGTCGCATTAGCTTTGATGTTAAGCGAATAATTCCTGACATTACTTACTATGCTTAAAGATTGACTTTTACGCGTTTAAATGGTACTAAGTCAGCCAGATGAGTAAATTCAAAATCAATATCAGAAGATCGTTTTTCGTGTCGGTTCCTTCCCGGTGTTTGACGTCGTTCCCGGTTACTCCGCCTTAAAAAGCAGTAACTTTGCGGCGTTGTGTATCCTTATTTTCCAAAAAATAATTGATATCAGACAGCATGAGTCCCGAACTGTATTTGCGGGATTATTTTATTTAACAAGTACGAAGATGTAGTGTCAAATTAAAAAAGGAGATGTGGTGAGTTTTAAACAAGTAGAAACGCAATTGAATGAGAAAAGAATAATTATTGAAAGCGGCAAGCTGGCCAGGCAGGCTAACGGCGCTGTTACTGTCACCTGCGGAGGCACCACAGTGCTGGTTGCGGTATGTATATCGGAAAAACCTAAGGAAGGAGCTGATTTTCTGCCTTTAATGGTACAGTATCAGGAAAAGGTATATTCTGCGGGGCGTATTCCAGGAGGATTCTTTAAGCGTGAAGGCCGTCCGACGGAAAAAGAGACACTGACCGCAAGGATTATTGACCGGCCGATCCGCCCGCTTTTTCCCGAAGGGTTTTATTATGATGTTGTCGTTACCTGCAATGTTATTAGCAGTGACGGCGAGAATGATCCGGACGTCCTTGCGGCTATCGGCGCGTCTTCTGCGCTTCATATTTCAGACATTCCCTTTGAAGGGCCTGTCGCGGCGGTGCGTGTGGGGATGAAGGACGGACAGTTTATCGTTAATCCCGGCTACGCCGAACGTGAGGAAAGTTTATTAGAGCTTTTCGTTGTCGGTTCGCGTCAGGGAATTGTCATGATAGAGGGAGAAGGAAAAGAAGTTTCGGAAGAGAAAGTAGCCGAAGGGCTTAAGTTTGCCGAGACGC
>CAZBZJ010000133.1:0-4079 GCA_964496355.1 uncultured Planctomycetia bacterium
AGAAAAAGAAGCAGTAAAAAGGTCTATTTCTATTGCGGAGGAATCGATTCGATTAGCTGAGGAGGTTATCAGGTAAATTAAAAAAGACGGGCACCAAAAGAAGACGGGCCCCAAAAGAGCATATAATGGAGAGGATATAATGAAAAAAGCGCTTATTACCGGTGTTACCGGGCAGGACGGTTCTTATCTGGCAGAGTTTTTGTTATCTAAAAACTATGAGGTGCATGGTATAAAAAGAAGGTCGTCTTCTTTTAATACCCAGCGTATAGACCATATCTATATCGATCCCCATAAGAGAGACGCAAGGTTTTTTCTGCATTACGGGGATTTATCTGATCCGGGTGTGCTTACTGAGATAATCTGGAATATAAAACCTGATGAGATATACCACTTAGGAGCTCAGTCTCATGTTAAGGTATCTTTTGATATGCCCGAATATACTTCTAATATAACTGCTGTTGGCACTACCAGGATTTTAGAGGCTATCAGGAGGAGCAAGATAGAGACTAAGTTTTACCAGGCATCTTCATCTGAAATGTTCGGTAAAGCAAAAGCTCCTCAGAATGAACAAACTCCCCTTTATCCCAGAAGCCCTTACGCGGTATCTAAAGTATATGCTTACTGGATGACAGTCAATTACCGGGAAGCTTATAATCTTTTTGCCTGTAACGGAATGCTTTTTAATCATGAATCGCCCAGGCGCGGAGAGACGTTTGTAACCCGTAAGATTACCCGGGCTCTGGCCAACATGCTCGCTGGCAGACAAAAGAGATTATATCTGGGTAATTTAGAAGCTAAACGTGACTGGGGGTTTGCTCCCGAATATACGGAGATGATGTGGTTGATGTTACAGCAGGATAGTCCCGATGATTTTGTTATCGGGACCGGAAAAAGCCATACGGTTCGGGAATTTACCGAGAGTGCTTTTAGGTATGCAGGGATTGATATTACCTGGCAGGGAAAGGATAAAGGCGAAAAAGGAGTTATAAAAAATATCGATAAAAATAAGATAAATCGCGATGTAAGTATCAAGGAAGGCGATACGGTTATAGAGATTGACCCCAGTTATTTCCGGCCCACCGAAGCTGATAGCCTGCAGGCTGATATCTCCAAAGCTAAACAGAAGCTTAATTGGCAGCCACGGACAAGTTTTGAAGAATTGGTAAAAATAATGGTTGATTATGACATGAAGTTTATCGGATTAAAGCCGGCAGGAGAGGGTATACGTATCTGTAACAGTAAGAAGTTTTGTTATACCAAACATGACTTTTCTTTTTATGAAAGCATAAAGGAACGAGAATAAATATGGATAAAGATACGAAAATATATGTTGCCGGGCATACGGGCTTGGTCGGGTCTGCTTTGATAAGGCGGCTTGAAGGTGAGGGGTATAAAAACTTGGTTGTTAAGGCCAGCAAAGAACTTGATTTAAGGCAGCAAGCTAAAGTAGAAGAATTTTTTAAGAAAGAAAAGCCTGATTATGTATTTTTGGCGGCTGCTAAGGTTGGTGGTATATTAGCTAACAGTACTTATAAAGCTGAGTTTATATACGATAACATTATGATTGCGGCTAATGTTATTAACTCTGCTTATAAATCCGGAGTAAAAAAACTTCTAAATCTTGGTTCTTCTTGTATATATCCTAAAGAGTCACCACAGCCTATGAAAGAGGGATATCTGTTAAGTGGCAAATTAGAGCCTACAAATGAGCCTTATGCGGTTGCAAAAATATCTGCCATTAAATTATGCCGCTATTATAACGAACAATATGGTACAAATTTTATTTCGGTTATGCCGGCTAATTTGTACGGGCCCGGAGATAATTTTAATTTGGAAACTTCGCATTTATTAGCTTCACTTATACGTAAATTTAATTTAGCAAAGCTTCTTAATGAACATGAACATGAAACTGTTAAGAAAGATTTAATAAAGAATCCTATGGGTTTTGGGCTGGAGGAAAAGATAAATCTGGATAATAACCAATCTGTAACTTCAGAGCTGGAAAAATCGGGCATAACCAAAGAAAAGGTAGTCTTGTGGGGTAGTGGAGAGCCTTTCAGAGAGTTTTTATACGTGGATGATTTAGCGGAGGCTTGTGTGTTCTTGATGCGTAAATATGATTATAATGATATAGGGGAGTTTATAAATATCGGAACGGGGCGCGATTTAAAGATTAAGGAATTAGCAGAAATTGTAAAAAATATAATAGGGTTTTCTGGCAGGATCGAGTGGGATAGGAGTAAGCCTGATGGGACTCCTCGTAAACTTCTTGATGTATCTAGGCTAAAGAAATTGGGTTATATGCATGGAAAAGACTTAGCCTCCGGAGTTGAAGAAACCTATAACTGGTATCTTGACAACCTCGAATAGCTTCCAATCTTAGATTTTCTCTCGAATAAATAAAAATATTCCTTATTTCATTGATTTTTACTGGCTTAAAGGTTAAAATAAACCGATTTAAGAGTGTTTGCCTTTAGCAGAAAAGAGGATAGAAATGCTTGAACGAATTATAGTTCCGGAAATATCCAGGCTGATTAATGATAGGCGTTTTGATGAAATTAAACGTATTATTAGTCCGCTTCTGCCTGAAGATATTGCTAGCTTGATGGTGGAAATAGATGATTCTTACGCGCAGGGGATATTGTTTAGATTGGTCCCTTTTGATAAAACTACAGAGGTCTTTGAAAATTTGGACCCGGAATATCAAAAAAGAATTCTTTCAGCTTTGTCCGACGAAAAAGCGAGAGAAATTCTTAATGAAATGGCTCCGGATGAACGTACTGAGCTTTTGGAGGATATGCCGGCAGAGTTAGTTAAAAAACTATTGAATTATTTGTCTTCGGAAGAACGAAAAATTGCCGTGGAGCTTTTAGGGTATCCGGAAGATTCGGCCGGTAGATTAATTATTCCTGATTTTGTCCAGTTGTATGAATATATGACAGTCGATGAAGCTCTTACTCATGTGCGTAAAGTAGGCCTGGATACCGAGGTAGTCTATCATTGTTATGTGTTGGACAGCCTTAAAAAGCTTATCGGGGTAGTATCTTTGAAAAAACTGGTGCTATCTAACCCGGATAAGAGAATAAGCGGGCTTATGAACCGGGAAGTGATAAAGGTTAATGTGGCTACGGACAGGGAAGAGGCTGCTAAGATATTTAAAAAATACGATTTACTGGCGTTGCCGGTAGTTGACCACAATGATAAGTTTGTGGGAATAGTGACATTCGATGATTTCGTCGATGTTTTAGAAGAGGAAGCTACCGAAGATTTTGAACGTATAGCTGCAGTTTTGCCTGTCGATAAGCCTTATATGGAGGCCGGATTTTTTGAAATAGCCTGGAAACGGAGTTTCTGGTTGATAGCATTGGTAGCTTTGGAGTCTATGTCGAGTTTTGTCTTGCAGAACTATTCCGGTTCTATTAGTAGAATGGTAGCGTTAACTTTTTTTCTGCCTTTACTTATTGCTACCGGAGGAAACGCGGGTACTCAATCGGCTACGGTAATCATACGCGGATTGGCAATGGGACAGATTCAGGCTGCCCAGTTTTTCCGGGTTATTCTCAGGGAAGCGTCGTTAGGGGTGCTTATTGGGTTGGTTTTAGCTGTTTTTGGGTTGTTAAGGGCATTCTTTCAACAGGGAGATTGGTGGTTGAGCGTCTCGGTAGGTATATCCATGGGGTTGACTATAGTATTATCCACCACCATCGGATCTTTATTGCCGCTCGGATTTAAGAAGTTAAAGTGGGATCCTGCTTTGATGTCCGGGCCTTTGATAACTACAATTGTTGATATTGTCGGAATTGCGTTATATTTCGAAATAGCGAATAATTTGCTTAAATTAAACTGATTATATGAAGAAGATATCTTTTTGGTTAATAATACTCACTGTTTGTTTTTTAGTTGCCGGATGTGCTACGCCGGGGCTAAAGAAGACAGCCAGCCTTAGAGAACCGGTTTTAGTAAATATCAGCCGTTTCTGCAGGGACTATAACCTTGAGTATAAATACTATCCTTTTGTAGAAAAAGTAGTTTTGGACAACGAATATTTAACTATAGAGTTAAAGCCGGCATATAGCTTT
>CAZBZJ010000134.1:0-3226 GCA_964496355.1 uncultured Planctomycetia bacterium
AGAATGAGCATAGCGTCAGGGATTCTTTTTTTAACCAGCCTTAGAGCCTTGATAGCTACGTCACATCCTTTAGCCAGTCCCATACGGGCAGGATGGAAAAAAACTTTCCGGCCGCGCAGCCGGGGGTATTTGCGGTATATTCTGCCCGGGTTTATGCCCGGCCGGAACATCTTCTCATCTATGCCGTGATGGATAGTGGTGATATTGTGATGATTGCATCCTAATCCGATTAACTCTCTTTCAATATAGTGGCTTACTGCAAAGATATGCCTCCATTTTATAACGGTTGATAACTTCCAGCATAGCAAATCGTCCCATATATTATGCGCGGTAAGAAAAATAGGAATGCCTTTCTTCTGGGCAATCCTCTCTAATACCGAGATGTGGGTAACACTGAAATAATGCATGTTGTGCGCATGCAAAATATCCGGTTTTTGCTTCTCGATGAAATCGCTGAATACATTCGTGACTTCTTTTTCGATTCCTTCAAGGCCTCTTTTGGCAAGCCAGTTTAAATCCATTATCGGACGTCTTATGATCTTTACCCCGTTAAAATCCTCTTCTCCTTTTCCTCCTTCGAAGCTGGCAGTTAAAAGGCTTACCTTATGTCCCCGCTGGGCCATAAAAGGCAAGACAATAGCCAAATGTGTCTCTACGCCGCCAATGATAGGAGGGAACCCCCAATGTAAATGCGCGATATTATATCTCTTTGCGGTCTTAGCCATAATTCTCCTAATAATACTTTTCTGAAAGCGGCAGCTTGCGTATGAATTCCTTAGCTTTAAAATTATAGGCCTTATTAGGGCTGATTATTCGTTGTCTGCCGAAAACTATAATTTTTAATTTTCGTTTATATTTAGAAGACGCTTTCAGGCAGATCTCTTTATTGCCGGCCTGAAATTCCCACAGGGTTTCTTTGAACAACAATTTAAACTTGATCGCTTGCCAGGCCAGCGGCATATAAGGAGATACAGAAAGCACGCCCTGATCGATTTTTATCCCGGCAAAGCCGTAAATGATGCATTGCCAGACACCGCCGGCAGAAGCCGCATGGATACCTTCATGGGTATTACCATGTAAATTGCTTATATCAGCGCGTAAAGCTACGTTAAAAAACTGGTAAGCCCGGCTTAAAGCATCTACCTCAAGAGCCATAAGCGCGTGGACAGGCGCGCTGAGCGAAGATTTATGCAGTGTCCTTCTTAAATAAAACCAGAAGTTGCTTTCTTTAGTCCGGGGGGTAAAACTTTCTGAAAGCAAATAAAGAGCCATTATGACATCCGCCTGCTTTACAAATTGAGTTTTATTATAATCTTTAACTTTTACTTCCTGAGGCAGGAGAGGTATGTTATTCTCATCGAAGTTTACTATCTCTATGTAGCGTTTCCGGAAAAAGCTGTCAAACTGTTCGATGACCCTGTTTTTCTTCATTTTAACACCCAGCCTGGACGCTATATATTTCCATTTTTTTGCCTCTTTATCGGTCAGGTTCATTCTGTTTCTCAGCCGGGAATAAATCTTTTTGTTTTTCTTCACTGCTTCGTATGATTTATGGGCGTAGAGTAAATTCCACTTGGCCATAATGTTGGTGTAGGCATTGTTGTTGACCTTTTCGTGAAATTCATCCGGCCCCATAATATTCCCTATCGCGAATTTTGCCTGTTCATTTTTGCTTGCTCTGCTCACCCAGAATCTCGCGCACTCAAACAGAATCTCATATCCATAGTCGGTCATAAACTCTTTATCGCCGGTGATTTTGAAATAGTTATAACAGGCAAACGCTATATCCGCCGTTATGTGCTGTTCAAATTCGTTGGTTTTTATCCTTATAATGCTGCCGTCGAGGTTCTTAGCCCAGGTAGGAGTTTCTTCTCTGCCGTTGTGTGCTGATTCCCAGGGAAAAAGAACCCCGCTATATCCTTTAGACTTAGCTATACTTTTAGCTTCTTTTAGCCGGTTATGCCGGTACATTAATATATTTTTAGCTGTTTGCGGAAAAATATGCGCATAGAAAGGAAGAAGAAAGATCTCAGAGTCCCAGAAGATATGGCCGCGGTATCCTTCTCCTGATAAAGTCCGCGCACCGATACTGGAAAAGCCGCCGTCATAATAAGAGCATATTAACAAGTGGTATATGTTAAACCGGACATTCTTCTGTATATCGGAGGTGCCCTCTATAACTATATCAGCTTTATCCCAGAGTTCTTGCCATGCATCTATATGTTTTCTTAGCAGGGATTTAAAATTACTCCTAAAAACTCTGGTAAATGTTCTCCGGGCATTCTTTTCACATCTGGGAAAGCCGTCTTCCGTAGAGAAATCCAGATAGAACAAGCTGGTAAAGATAATCCGTTCTCCTTTCTTTAACCGCAGAGTCAAAACATTTTCCGAAGCATAGACTTTACTCCTTTTGCCGATCTTATAGCAGAAACCCGACTTGAAAATAACACAGTATTTTTTCTCCAGGGTCTTTACAACTAAAGAATCGGCATTATTATGGCGGCTGAGTTCCCGGATGGAAAAATGGCGTTTGTTGCCTTCGGTAACGACCCCTGAATTAAAAACCGTGGTATCGACTCCTGTCTGAACCTGCAGTTCGGTATCCGAATCCAGGGGGGTAAGGACTATCTGCATTACTCCTACATTCCGAGCGTCCATAGATAAAAACCTTAAAGACTGGTAGTCATAACGGCGCTTCTGGTTGTCAGAATAGACCGTGTGCCTGGTTATAAGGCCGTTTTTCATGTCAAGAATTCTTTGGTGAGAGGCTACGTTCATGGCGGTAATACCTATCTTTTGGCCGAAGGCGTTAATTTTGAAATGGAAAGGATTGGGGAGATTTACCAGTTCAGATACCTGAGCAGTAAGCCGGTCATAGACTCCGGCCAGATAGGTACCGGGTAAACATCTCCTGGGTTTTTCTTCCAATGTTCCCCGGCTGCCGATAAAACCATTGCCTATGGCAAACTGTGATTCCCTTATCTTTTGCAGATCTTCCCGGAAGTCGTTCTCTTTAATGCACCATAAGTCGTTACTCTGATACTTCAAGTAAAAATTTTTCATGAATTATGCCTTTTATGCTTCAATTATATCCTAAACCGGTGTTTTGGCAATATATTATTGCTGTATCCTAATTTACCCAGTATATTTATTGGATGATCATTCTTCTTGTCCTGCCAGCCGCGAAGTGCAATGCGGACACCGGGTAGCCTTAATCGAGATACTC
>CAZBZJ010000134.1:3236-4073 GCA_964496355.1 uncultured Planctomycetia bacterium
AGTAGGGGCTATTGACTCGGTATCCTCTTCGCGCTTGAGGCGGTTTATCTGCTTTACGATAAAGAATACGCAAAAACCGACTATAAGGAATGATATAACATTATTTATGAATATACCGTAGTTTAACGTAACGGCTCCGGCAGATCTGGCTTCGGCTAATGAGTGGTAGTTACCCCCGGATAAGCTTATGTATAAATTGGAAAAATCTATCCTGCCGGTTAAGAGCCCGATAGGAGGCATAACAATATCTTCTACCAGAGAAGTTACAATCCTGCCGAAAGCCGCGCCAATCAGAATGCCTACCGCCATATCTATGACATTTCCTCTGACAGCGAACTCTTTAAATTCACCAAACAGTTTTTTCATTTTGTCTTTCTCCAGTAATTTTATTCCGGTTGTTAATTTAGTGTATCTCTATTTTCGATTATTAATTTTTGCTAAAGGGGCAGCTATTTCCTTTTTGTAATTTATTAATTCGGGATAACCGGCCCGGATTATTACCTATACAGCAACTTTCAGCCCCGATTTTATCTCGATAAAGTCTTCTTTAAAAATCTGCCGGAATACCTGCTCGGCTTCCGGGCCTGTGCAATGGGATGGGCCGGCTTTTTCAACACCCAGGCTTTTGAGCTTCTCTGCGGCCAGGCGGACTAACCGTTCTTCCTGGCCGAGCATATGGAATCCGCCGATAACCGCATATACCTTTTTGTCAGGGAGTATTTGCTTGGTGTGTTCAACTATCCGGATAACGCCGGGATGAGCGCAACCGCAGATAATCGAGATGCCGTTACTGGTATCTAAAATAAGAGATTGTTCCGGAAGCTTAGATCCTTTGTA
>CAZBZJ010000135.1:0-4070 GCA_964496355.1 uncultured Planctomycetia bacterium
TAGGATTGACAATTGTTATTGGGGTTGTGTTATTATATTTATTACAGGATGAAAAAACATGATTTGGGTATTTATCAATTCTTATATCGGAATATTTTTACTGTATTTAATATTAGTTACTACCTCCACGAGAGTTGCCGATAAAGACAGGAAGTGGAAGAAACAGCTTTATCTGCGGAATAGTGATAAGGCCAAGATAATTATATTTATGCCGGTATTAATTTTTGTCTGTTTGGTTATCTTAGCCGTTGTTAAATGGGCAATAGTATTATTTAATCTAGTAGTTTAAATTGATAAAAAGTTAATTTTGAACCTTAAACTTAAAAAATTCATTATTCGGGAAGGAAGTATACTTATAGGATTTATAGTTATTACTTTTTTACTTCCGTTATTGATTTTTCCAGTCAGAAGATATTTATCTGTCATTGACAGGATATTGCCGGTTTCTTTTGCGATATATTGTTTGTATTGGCTTTTGAAATTCGTAATATTAGGGTTAAAAACTTAGCTTTATACTATCTTTTATAAAATAAGGCATAGATGCTGAGTGCGGTTATAGCTGTTTCTAAATAACAGGAAAGCAATCTAGATTTGAAGCTTATTTTTAAGCTTGTTTTTGGGGGGTACAAACTGTTAGAATAGTATTATATTAATAGATAGAAAGTTAGTACTTCCAGGCATATATGGAAGAGTTTAGAGATTTGCACCTTAATTTACTGTGAGTCATTGAGAGGCAAGTTGAATATGGCAAAATTCCCGATGAATATAAATGTCCGAAAAGTTCCTAAAGAACCGGATTTATTTGAAGTTACCATATCCACGCCGGTTTTAAGGTCTCAATTCCGCCTGCCTCGTGCTAAGATGAACGAGCTACGTGTTATAATCGAAAAAGCTCTGGTTGAGAAAAGGTAAGCAAACTTGTCCGCTTAAAATTCTTAACAAAAAAGTTGATATTTTATTTATATTTGGTTATAATTTTCGTCATATATTTTATATTAATTTAAAAATAATCGACTGGCAATAATGGATAGTTCAATTAAATTAGCATTGAAAGAATTTGCTATTTTTTTAGGGTTTATCGCGGTAGCAGCAATATCCGGTATAATAATCGGCGGCAAGAATATTGTTGTATGTGTAGAATATTTTCTGGGCATACTTATTATTGGCTATACTTTTTACTGGCTAATTCGGGCCATATTTTTAATGTTTGGCAGAAAACCCGCAAAGATTGTTGCCAAGAAGAAACGCTCCTCATAATGAGGATGTCCTCCAAAGTGCAACTTGATAGTGTATACGATAGCCTCAACCTCTTAGCCTTCCCACCTACGCGGTGGGAAAGGAAAATCGAAATAAACTCTATGCGCTTTGCTCTATACGAATAGCGATTCCCTCGCTGCATAAAAATCCCTTGCCTAAAATCTTCACTATGCTATAATTTCCTTTCTAAAATCTACCGTCTAACTTCTGTCTTCTAACTTCTGTAAATCTTGCCGAGGTACCCAGAACCACTTAGGGTCCTGGGTAACCCGAACCGAATCTATTCTGGTTCGGGTTAGCTCCCCTCGGGGATACTCGGGGTTAATTCGACTAAAGGCTTTTGAAGCTAAGCGAACAAAAGCCTAAGTCTCATTGAACAGTCGGTAGAGCAGGGGGCTGAAAAACCAAGCCAGCCATATTTTATGACCTTTTAAAAACAAAGATAATCCTTATTTATCAATATCTTTTGCCTTTTAAACTTTCCCTAATTTTCCCCGATTTTCCCTGATTGAAATCACATTCTGGTCCCAATTTGGTCCCAACAATATTTTTATTAAGGTGTTGTATTTTTTATACAAATGTGTTATATTTTAATTAGCCGTTGTAGACAAATTACAACAAATAAACCATAGAAGAAAGAGGGGGAAGGTATGAATTTCGGAGAATTTTTCAGAGAAAGGCGGCTTGAATTGGGATTTACATTGAGAGAATTTTGTGAAAAACATAATTTGGACCCGGGTAATATAAGTAAATTAGAAAGAGGCAAATTGGCTCCACCTAAAGAATCAAAACTAAAAGAATATGCTAAGTATCTCAGCTTAAAAAAAGGTAGTGAACGATATAAAGATTTTTTTGATTTGGCAGCAATCTCTTCGGAAAAACTGCCGCCGGAATTTACAGAGAAAGAAATAGCGAGTAGATTACCGGTTTTTTTTCGGACGGTTAGAGGGAAAAAGTTGTCTAAACAAAGAATAAATAAATTAATTAAAATCCTTAAGGATGTGTAATTGGTAAAAAAGATAACTGCACCTTATCTCTCTTATGAATTAATACAGAGAAAATCAAAACAATTTTTGAAGAAACATCATTCCAAGAATTTATACCCAATTCCGATAGAGAGGATTGTTGAAATTGACTTAAAAATATCTATAATTGGTATCCCGGGACTGCTTGATGGGTTAGATATAGATGGATGGTTAGCCTCTAATCTAAGGGAGATTTATGTAGATAAAAATATGTATGAAAAACGTCCTCCAAGGTATAATTTCACTTTAGCTCACGAAGTGGGGCATTTTGTTCTCCATTCGGATATTTACAGGAAAAATAAAATTCATAAAGTTGCAGATTGGCAAGATTTTATGCAAAGTCTATCAGAAAAACAACTATCGTGGTTTGAATGGCAAGCCCGAGCATTCGCTGGTTTAATCCTTGTTCCGTCTCATCTTTTAAAAGAGAGGTGTGGGTATTATATAAAAAAAATTAAAGCCGTTGGAGTTAAGAATAGAGAAATAATACTGTCCCGATTATTGGACTTAACAGCTAAGGATTTTTTTGTGTCTACTTCTGTAATAAAGAAAAGGCTGGAGAAAGAGAAGTTTTTGCCAAATGAGTTACAGAAGACTCTTTTTTTGGACTTTTATACATAACACAAGTTTGGGTTTATGTTTTTCTATTGTTTTTATTAGATTATTTAAACTCCATAAGCTTAGACAAGCTAATCCGGAAGGCTTTAGCAATTTTTTCTAAGGTATCAATCTTTACAGCGGAAGGGTTCTTGCTTTCTAATTTCTGGATATGTTTATAGTCTATATCAGCTAATTCTGCCAGTTTTTGTTGAGAATAGCCGTATTTCTTCCTTAATTCCCTCAATCTCTTTGCAAATTTCAGTGTAATATCTTTTGCCATTAAGTAAATTATTCCAGTCTACATTAGTTTTGATTCATTTGAAGCAGGTGGTATAATTAAAGTAGTAAATATTCCAGAAAATGTGGATTCCGCATATTAGTTGTTAGATTGATAAATTATAATAAGGAAATTTTTGTATGCAAATAGTAAAAAATCAAATAACAGAAAAATGGAAACCCAAAAGATGGTGGATTGCTCTAATTGCATTTTGGCTTATCAGCACTATAGGAGCAGGAATAATCGCCAGAACGAGTGGAAACTATTCAATGGAAAATGGCTTCATTATATTAACAATGCTGATATTTGCTATTTTTGCTGCCATTACCGATAAAAGTTGGAATATTTATAAACGCATAATTTGGGTAATTGGAATTTGGATTATTCATGCTTTCTTGATGATTCTTGCTAGTTTAATTGCGACTTTAATTTCTAAACCTCATCTTGCTGAAAGAACCACTTCTCTTCTTGCAGCAATTCCGTTGGTTATCTGGTCAATGCGTCGTTCCAGGTTCTTTATTGAACAAAATATTAAAGAAAATAATAATGAAAAAATCTAACAACTTCATCCAGCGGACGTCGCTTCGCGCCGCCGCTGAGCTCGTATGTTAATAGGGAGTAGTATAATTCTGCAGAAAATTTTATTACATACTACAAAGTGACTGACGGGAGTCCTGAGTATTCCCGAAGGAGCGTAGTAATGAAGCGAAAGAAATGTTAATCAAGGGCAATTCTCGGTATTTGGGGATTGCCTTTTTAATTTAGAGTAAATGGATAAGGGGGGAATGAAAGATAAAAAAGTACCGGTTGGGGTGAAAACACTAAGCGGACATATAAAGTCAAAATCATCGGAAAAAGCAAACCGCATTGATATTATATCAACTAATATACTATCTATTGTTGGTTCGATT
>CAZBZJ010000136.1:0-4058 GCA_964496355.1 uncultured Planctomycetia bacterium
GCTTATTTGTTCTGATTTAGATAAGAATCTATGCCCGCCGATATCGAATAAATAGCCGTGAAAATTCATTGTCTTACATAATCCGCCGGGCACATTATCCTTTTCGGCTACACAAAATCGCTTTTTAGCTTTTGCGAGAGTGTAAGCGCACCCCAAACCTGCGGGCCCTGCTCCTATAATTATTATCTTGTTGTTTGACATATTTAAATTCAACTATTAGTGCTAGTATATTTTTTATACTCATTAAAGACTTTCTTTGCAGGGCCGGCCATCCGAATCCGGCCTTCATCAAGCCAGACGGCTTTAATACAATACCTATCTAAAAAATAAAAATTGTGGGAACTTATTATAACCGTCTTTTTTCGCCCTCTCATCTTATTAAAATAAATATCACATTGACTTAAATAATCCTCATCGATATAGTTAAATCCTTCGTCAAACAGGAAGATATCGCCCGCAGAACGAAAAAATATCGACAGGGCTAATTTTTCCACCTGCCCCTTCGATAAAACACTAAAATAATTATGCCGATATTCATAGACTCCGGCTTTCTTCAAGATAAAGTTAATATTTTGATGCAAATATTTTTGAGGCACAGCATGAAAAGACCCGAATAGATATACGTTATCTATAACCGATAGCTGTCTGTGAAACCCCGAATATACATCTAATAAAGACTTCACCTCTCCGTTAAGCACAAAATCACCTGAAGTTTTTTCATAAATCCCCGATAAAACACGCATTAAGGTAGTCTTGCCCGAGCCATTCTTGCCGATTATAGCAACTATTTCCGCCTGTTCAATCTCCATAGTAACATCACGCAAAGCCCATAACCTGCAGATTAGCCTTTCTTTTTTCATCAAGTTTTTCGCTAAGTGAAATAGGGTCTTACCCGCTCTTAGCGCGTTAAAATTCTTGGATAGATTATCGGTCTTTATGGCAATACGGTTCATATTTGTTCGATGGCAATTGACTCAAATCCTACAAACAACAGATACCCTACAATTAAAAAAAACATACCCACTGCCAGGCTGTAAAAATACATAGAAAAATCCATATTGTATATATCCATAAATATATTCCGGCAGGAGACTACAAAAGGAGTTAACGGATTAATATATACAATAAACTTACGGGTAAATGCCGGGACTATGTCAAGCGTATAGAAAACCGGAGTTACAAAATAAAATATACGCGACATAATCAGCCAAAGATGTTCAATATCTCTGGTCATACAAAACACCAATGAAAAAACCAGGCTTATACCCAGAATCATACCTGCAAATCCGATTATAAAAGGGATAATTAATAATATAGCTTCCCATCGAAAGAACCCGTAAAAAGCACTGAGGATAAAACATAGTAATAATTCTATTAAAAACTTATATAGGTATATTAGAAGATTAGATATAACGATATTCTCTCTAAGCGTTCTCGTATTTAAAACCATGGATTTATAATTGAATAAACTCTTAGTTAGATACGATATGGAAATAGTAAAAAAATTCACACAGACTATGCCGGTTAACAGGTATAAAGGATAAGCCTTAACCTGCCCTCCGAACCTCATCCTGAAGACTATAAACATAACAGAAAATAAGACTAACGGAACTATAAGGCTCCATAATATGCCCAGTATCGAATTATTATCGATGCCTTTCCGGCATGTGTTGAACAATTGAAATAAATTACTCAGGTTAGTTTTTGTAAAAAAAAGCCTGATTCTATCCTTGAGCTTCTTTATAAATCCAACTAATTTCATCTTTTCCGGGATAATAAACGATTTTTGATCTGAACAGCCGTAAACTTCAACATTCCGAAAACCACTCCCAGCCCTTTGATCAAAGTATCAACTAACGTAATAACCGCCGATTTAATTGCAAAGATACCGCCCCGCTGATGATATATAAATAAAAAGAAACTATAATTGATAATAGCCCAAATAAAAAATAAAGGTATTACCCACAACAAAGAATATCGGAATATTAACTTGCCGAGAATCCCAACAAATATAAAATATCCGATTATTAAACTTACAACCTGGCTTTTTAAAGCATGTGCAAATACAACTTTACCGCTGTGACTATTCCGCTTGTTTTTATATCTTAATAATATGTCTGCCCAAAAAAAAGGCGTTAAAAACTCTTTTTTTACAAAAGAGCTTATATTATACTTTTTTAAGTGTGTTACTTCAAGCTCTCTTAAAAAAGCGATATCTCCGCCCGCATTAAAAATCCGCTGACCTAATTCAGTATCAACGCCATATTTAAACTCCGGGCTATAAAACAACAAATCGCGGTTTCTAAAAGCGCATACCGAACCAAATAAAAAATCTACCCGGCCGGGCAGGCTGCTAAAAGTATAATACATGTATAAATTTTTATAATCGCTTAAAAAGTTTTTCCGGGGAGTATATTTTGAAAGAAGGCCGGTTACCGCATATACAGAGCTGTGTTTAGAAAGAAAGTCTGCTATAATTTTTAAAGTATCAGGATTTATGACAATATCCGAATCTATATTTACAACCACCTTGCCGTTAGCAGCTTTAATGCCTATATTACGTGCCATGGCTCTGCCTTGATTATTTTCTAATCTGATAATCTTATCTGCATATTTTCCAGCGATTTCTGGCGTATTATCGCTACTTGCATCATCGACTACAAGAAGTTCATAATCTTTATATACAGAATTCTTTATTGATTTTAAACAATCTTCGATAGTATCCCGGCTATTATGGGCAGGTATTACAACAGACAGATAAAACATACATTAATAAAACTTTTTACGGCATAGTTTATATTTTATAAAACCTTTAAATTTGCCTAAATCATAATGCATCAATCCAACTAATAAAAGAATAAAAGCAATAATCTTTTTAATTATGCCGTATCGTTTTCTTACGGCGTACTGGCAATAGATCTTTAGCCGTGTATAAATATCTACTTTACTAAAAATAAAGTTCTCATCCAGTATAATATTATATTCGCCTCTAAGCTTTTTCTTCGAAAGCCACACTTTTATATTAAAGACTTCTAAATGATTAATTTTCATGTTCTCCAGATATATAATTCTTGCATCCGGATTCTTTTTAAAGTATCGAATTACAAATTCCGTATCCCCCGAAAAAGAAACTTCTGTAAAAAAAAAGCCTAATTGCCTGAATAAATCTGCTTCTACAGCCATATTGTTGGTATACCCGAATAAATAAGGCTTCAAATTGCGGTCTGTAAAATATTCAACCTTGGCGTTCTCATAATCCTGAGCCATCCTCAACAAAAACCGGGGTTTTTCCGAAAGGATACGTTTTCCCAAAACCACAGGAACGTTACTTTCTTTCATACTTCTATAAATTTGCGACAACCAATCGCTACATACCGTACAATCTGCATCAGTAAATGCTATAATCCTGCCTCTGGCAACTTCGATCCCTTTATTGCGCGCATAGTAAGGGTTTCTTCTATCTTCTTTTAACATCCGTACCTGCGGAAAATTTCTTACGATCTGCGCAGATTTATCCTGGGAGCCATTATCAATAAATATCAACTCATATTCTGACTTATCGAAATCCTGATTAATAAGTGATTCTATGCACCTGCCTATATATCTTTCTTCATTTAAAAACGGCACTATTACAGAAAAAATCATATCGTAATCTTTAGGATTAACTTACCGGGTAAGTTTATTATAAGACTCAAGCCTTTCTCTGTTCATTTTGTACAGAGATTTTGCCTTGGCGATGACTTTTCTTACTTTATCTTCTTTGCCGAGCTTATGATATAAGTCGGCTAATTTTTTATAGATCACCTGCCGCTGCGGATTTAATTCTAGGGTTTTATCAAGCAGGCTCATGCATCTTTTATAATTTCCCATTCTGTAATATGTCACGCCCATATTAACATAAACATCAACAAAGGAAGGGTCAATACGGAGAGATTCTCTATACATCGCTAAAGCCGGATCAAAATTCCCCTGATTCGAATATAAGTTACCAAGATTAAAATATGCCGTTTTATTTAAAGGGTTTAACCTCAATCCTTTATTGAAATATTCTTCGGCTT
>CAZBZJ010000137.1:0-4040 GCA_964496355.1 uncultured Planctomycetia bacterium
CTATCGTAGAGTCTCCTTTAAGAATATAAACCTGGCTAAATTTCTTGCCGGCATCAACACTTTTTAATATGGAATTTTCGGAACCGGCAAATATCAAATTTTCATCAAATGGACTTGCTTCTACACTATATAAATCCACATTAATCCCATCTACTCTAAGAAATTCAATATCGGCATAAACATAAACCTGGACTGTCAACAAAGAAAGTATCGCCGTTAAAAAAAGCCTCATTTCTTCCTCCTTTTGCACCAGTTATATGATTTAATGAATCTATGGCAAGATACACCCGGTCGGTTATTCAGCTCCAGAAGAAGCAATAAAAAACCCGGTCAGCATCTTTATATGCACCACCGCTGTAAAGTTACATTTCAGGTCAGACCTGAAGTGTAACTTTACAGGCAGGATAGGATTTTTTTCTCCAGCGGTTTTGAATCAGGAAAACAAATAAATTTAGGGTTTAATAAGGATTTCTTATTATATGCTAATCGTTTACCGGAAAAGTCGATAATTCTTGCACCGGCAGATTCGGCTATGCATTGGCCGGCAGCAGTATCCCATTCCATAGTACGGCCGCCGCGTAAATAGACATCAGCTTTGCCTTCGGCAACATAACAAAACTTTAAAGAACTGCCGGCATCAATAGCCCTGACTCCGCCTAAAGAAGAGATTATTTTTTCATCCAGCCGGCTGCTGTGAGACCGGCTTTTCGTGACTATTACCTTTTCTCCTATCTGTTTATTAACAGAAATAGGCTCAGCTTTTGCGCCGGTAACCTGCTTGAATGCGCCTGTGCCTTTTTGAGAAAAATAAAGGAGTTTTTTGGCTGGTAAATAAATAAATCCCAATACTGGATATTCTTTCTTAATTAAAGCTACGTTTATAGTAAACTCACCGTTCTTTTTTATGAACTCTTTTGTGCCGTCTAAAGGGTCGATAAGCCAGAAATAATCCCAATTCTTACGAACGGAGAAAGCTGCCCGGGTTGTTTCTTCAGAAATACAAGGAATATCGGGATAAAGGCTGGTTAAACCGGCAAGTATAGTATCTTGAGACAGTTTGTCTGCAAGAGTAAGAGGAGTATTATCACGCTTATATTCGACATCGATATCGTTGTCTTCGTATATCTCTAAAACCCGCCGGCCGGCAGAAATGATTACTTTAATAAGCTCATCGATATTAATATCCGGGCTCATAAATTAAAGGTTCTATAAAGGAAGATAAAAAAAACGATTACTCTACGTGCATAGCCTGCAGAACTATAGACTTAAAATCAAGAAGGCTGATATTATCGGTTCTGCCTTCGCCTTCTTTCGAAGGGTCATATTTCACAAAAACTCCCTGCCAATCATGCATAGCATCGTCAGGCCCTGTATCATTTTCATTCAAGAAAAAGCTTTTATGCCCTACACTGCCGGCACTACGATAGGATAAATCATCAAAATAAGCAACTAAGTCAGCATGTTTACCTTTCATAGAATTATATAGCTTTTCCGGCCGATAGGCTGTAGTATTGCAAACCTCGCCGTCTTTTCCTCTTTGTTCTTTTAATTCAATTATGAGTTTATCCCTTAGATTTTCGTATTCATCGCCTACTATACCTTCTGTTTCTCTACCTTTTTTATTTATAAAAATTCTTCCGTAATAACCGCCCCAGCCCCAGGCCTTTGTTTTTTTCCAATCAACATCTAAATTCTGGAACCTCTGCGGAGTATCCGGGTATTTATTCAAAACTAAATATCCTTTATCTATTAACCATTCGTTTAAACAAAAAGACCCTTTCATCGCTTTTGCCCCATGGTCGGAAACCGTGAAAATCAGCGTATCTTTATCAAGTAAAGACAGAATCCTTCCGATCCCCTTATCTATTAATTTATAATAATTGAGCAGTACATCTTTATATTTGTGGCCGGGCTGGTACAAATGATGAGAAGCATCATAATATTTCCAGAAAGCATGCTGAATCCGGTCAACACCGATTTCGACAAACATAAAAAAATCCCAGGGTTTTTTCTTAATCAAATATTCTATAACCTTGAATCTTTTCTCGGTCATCTGGTGAGCTTGTTCTTTTATCTTATCCCTGTCACTCGTACGGAAAGTTACATCGAAGATGTATTCTCCGATCAAACTCTCTATTTCACTTTTAAGGCTTGCCGGATAGGTATAATCTAATTTAGCATCCGGACAGATAAACCCCGATACCATCTGTCCGTTAATCCTATAAGGCGGATATGTCGGCGGCACGCCTACCAAAATACTCTTTTTACCTTTATCAGCCAGAATATCCCAGATTTTCCGCACACCGGAAAAAGTATGGGAAGTAGAAATATCAAACTCCGTATAAGAATCGCCTTTACGGGTACGAAAACCGTATACGCCCATCTGTCCGGCATCTTGCCCTGAACACATACTCATCCAAGCCGGAATAGTTATCGGAGGATGGATAGAGTCAAATTTTGCATAAGTCCCCGACTCTATCATCATTCTAAAATTAGGCAAATATTCTTTGAATTCATCAAACAATATCCCGGGCGGCGCACAATCAAGCCCGATAACAAAAACTTTTTTCTTCTTTCCGCTTCTAAACAACCCCATGATAATCCCCTGTTTTATTGAAAAACAGACTCACCTATAAGAATAAATTCCAAATCGCAAATTACAAATCTCAAATAAGCTCCAAATCTCAAACTCAAAGTTCCAAACGAATGATTTAAATTTCGGCCATTGTAATTTGGGATTTGTTATTTGTAATTTCACAAGTCCTAAACTCATCTCTAATCCATATATCCCATATCCTGTAACTGCCGTTTAATCTTATCCATATCTTTAATATCCAGCTGGCGTTTCACTCTCAGTTTCTCCAAAGGATGGCTAATCTGCCCCCAGTTAACTTTACCCCATATCCTCTCGTGAAGATAATAGAGAAGCATCTTAGCCAGCACATCAAAAATTCCTACCTCTATAGTCCAGTCTATTCTTCTGGTAAGTATATATACTATACTCATAGTTGTTAAAGTAGCTATTACTCGCCAAGAGATAGCTTTGGCAATACTTCTGCTATGCAAATCAACCATATTTATGCCTCCGGTTACTCTAAATATCCTAGGGACCTTAACCTTTCTTTTATCTTCTCTTCGTCTTCGGGAGAAATATCTTCTTCTTTTTCTTCAAGATAGCCAAGTTCGGTTATCTTTTTAAAGACTTTTTCTGCGCTCTCTTCAGCAGTTTCTTTATCCGTTTCTACGGTAATCTCGGGATTTTCCGGCTCTTCGTAAGGGTCATCGATACCAGTATAGTTTTTAATTTCGCCTGCTAAAGCTTTCTTGTAATTACCTTTAGGATCTCTTTTTATACACTCGTCTAAAGAGCATTTAGTATATACTTCTACAAACCGGCCGATACGGCGACGGTTAAAATCGCGCACCTCTTTATAAGGCGAAATACAGACGGCAATTGCTATTACATCGTTTCTGGTGAGCAGGTTACAGACAAACCCGACACGTTTAATATTTTCGTCACGGCCTTCTTTGCTAAAACCCAATCCTTTACTTAAGTTTGTCCGGATAACATCGCCATCCAGCATCTCTACCTTATGCCCGGATTTCTTCAACTCATTATAGACAATCTGTGCAATAGTACTTTTGCCCGAACCGGATAAGCCGGTAAACCATATGGTAAATCCTTTCATGTGCTTGTAACCTCCTTATCTGCGTTTAATTATCTTTATCCGCCTTCATCTGCGTTCGATTCGCGTTTAAACAAACGGATCATCAAATGACAAAATAACTTTAGCAACTTCCGGACGCATCATATTCTCCGGAGGAATTTCGCCGTTCTGCAGCTTTTGACGTATCTTTGTGCCGCTGAAATTAATATGTTCCTGTACCGGATGCGGACAAGTCTTATCATTAGCTATGCCGTTACACCGTTTACAAAAAAAGAAGGACTTAAAAAAGATAGGGTATATGCCTAAATCGCCGAATTCATCAAAAATTTTGTGTGCGGCAAACGGGTCATAAAAATTACCGACACCGGCATG
>CAZBZJ010000138.1:0-4018 GCA_964496355.1 uncultured Planctomycetia bacterium
CCGGCTGATGTGTATCCGAACTGGATTTTCTCTGCAGCATATGAACCCAAGGCTACTTTAATATTTCCCAGGATATCTTTTTGGCGGGGTATTTTTTCGCTCAAAAAAGCTCCCCACATTACGCCGCCGGTTTCTTTTCTCCGGATAATCGATACTTTTGATACTTCCCTGTGAGGAGCGCATAGATAGAGTATTATTGCATGCCCTGCTTCATGGTAAGCTACCCATTCTTTTTCTTTCTCGTTATATTTAGCAGCACTTTTTAGGCCTAATTCTACCCTTTCTAAACCTTCGGTTAAATCTTCAATCTGTATCTTTTCTTTCTTTTTGCGCGCGGCAATCAAAGCGGATTCCCTTATCATATTAGCTATATCAGCCGGAGAATGGCCGGAAGTCATCCGGGCTAATCTTTCGGTTTTTATTTGTTCTTTATCATAATTGACTTTCTTTAGATAATAAGCGAATATTTTATCTCTTTCTTCTAAAGAGGGCAGGCTGACATATATTTTCCTGTCGAATCTGCCCGGCCTTAAAAGAGCGGCGTCTAATACGGATTCTTGGACATTGGTAGCGCCTATAACTACTATATTCTGTTCGGAATCTTTAAGGCCGTCCATCTCTACCAGAAGCTGGTTTACAGTTTGGTTGTACTCGGTTTGTCCGCCGCTGCCGCTTAAAGATCTCTTTCCTCCCAGAGCATCGATTTCATCTATGAATATAACGCATCCGTTTTCGGAGTACACCAGATGCCTGGCTTGTTTGAAAAGTTTTCGTATCCGGGAAGCGCCTACTCCTACGTACATTTCTACAAATTCTGAACCCGAGGCACTTAAAAAGGGCAATCCGCATTCAGTGGCAATAGCTTTTGCTAAATATGTTTTACCGCAGCCGGGAGGCCCCAGAAGCAACAAACCCCGGATTATTTTCCCGCCGACTCTATGGAGAGCGCTTCGGTCTTTGATCAGGTTAACGATTTCACCGGCTTCGACTTTTACCTGGTCCATACCTATTACGTCTTCCCATTTAATATCTATATCGCTGCCTTTAACTGCTTTTTTATGTAGCCGGGCCATCCGGGACGCCCCGCCGCGCATAATCCATATCCATAAAAATCCGGTTAAAGGTAAACTGATAAGATGTACGATGACGAAGACATAGAATAAGAAAGCATATTGCGCGAATAAGGTCTTTTTGAAATAATATTCTGAATCCGCCCAGGCGAGTAAGGCATTGCGCAGGAATATAACCAGGGATATTAGTATGATCAGTGCGCCTAAAGATATTAATACACCCAGCCAATGAAATTTAAAAAATAATTTAACCTTTTTCCATTTCATATTCTTGAATTGAGAATATCACAATACCCAGGTAAAGTCAATTCCCTTAAGGGATTACGGCTATTATACCTGTTTGCGGTGGTTGAGGATTTAGCCCATTAGTTTTCTTCCCACCTTCCCACCGCGTAGGTGGGAAATTCCCACCTACGCGGTGGGAAACGGTGGGAAATTTTTTCTGTGGTCTGTTTAGCTTGACTTATTAAGATGGCTGAGTATAATAGTGAGGCGTTAGTAATAACAGATAATTAGATTCCTCGGCAAAGGTTGTCTCGGAGTCGATAAAAATCAAGAAATAATCCTATATAATTTATTATTTTCATCGAGGAGGAAGACGGATGGCAAATATTAAGACAGTCAAAGCAAGAGAAATACTCGATTCCCGGGGAAACCCTACTGTAGAAGTAGATGTCATACTCTCTAACGGCATAGTAGGCAGGGCTGCTGTTCCTTCAGGAGCTTCAACCGGTGAGCACGAAGCTTTAGAATTGCGCGATAAAGCAAAAGACAGGTACAAAGGTAAAGGAGTCCTCAAAGCGGTCAATAACGTTAACCAGAAGATTGCGCGTAAAATAAAAGGCAAATCGCCTGATTTTAGAAAGATAGATAAGAT
Organism: uncultured Planctomycetia bacterium; assembly: GCA_964496355.1. Taxonomy (GTDB): domain Bacteria; phylum Omnitrophota; class Gorgyraeia; order Duberdicusellales; family Duberdicusellaceae; genus CAZBZJ01. The sequence goes on from CAZBZJ010000138.1 coordinate 1,948, forward strand.
TCTCTTAGATTTAGACGGCACAGAGAATAAATCTAAGTTGGGAGCAAACGCTATTCTGGGAGTATCTTTAGCCGCCGCCCGAGCCGCAGCTGCTGATAAAAAGAATCCGTTGTACAAATATCTGGGAAAATCCCAAGCCAACCTTCTACCGGTACCTTTGATGAATATTTTAAACGGCGGCGAACATGCCGATAACAATTTAGATATCCAGGAGTTTATGATAGTTCCTGCAGGGTTTAATAGTATACGCACAGCTTTGCAGGCGGCTTCGGAAGTATTCCATACCTTAAAAGCTATTTTAAAAAAGAAGAATCTGTCTACGTCAGTAGGTGACGAAGGCGGGTTTGCGCCCTATCTTTCTAGGAATGAGCAGGCCTTGAAACTGATATTAATGGCTATTGAGCAAGCCGGATATAAGCCGGGTAAGCATATCTTCTTAGCGCTTGATACGGCTGCCAGTTCATTCTTTTCTAAAGAGAAATATAATTTCGAAAACAAAAAAGTAGATGCCGGCTACCTGATTAATTATTACAAAAAATTATTAGCAAAGTACCCCATATTTTCGATCGAAGATGGATTAGCTGAAGATGATTGGCAGGGTTGGAAAAAATTAACCGATAAGTTAAAAGATAAAGTCCAGCTTGTCGGCGACGATTTATTCGTTACTAATACAGTAAGGTTACAAAGAGGAATAGACGAAGGTATAGCTAATTCTATTCTCATTAAGGTCAACCAGATCGGCACTCTTTCCGAGACTCTTTCAGCGATAAAAATGGCTTCCAGGAACGATTATACTTCTGTGATATCACACAGGTCTGGAGAGACTGAAGATGCATTTATCGCTCATTTAGCCGTTGCAACCGGATGCGGGCAGATTAAGACCGGTTCAGTATCCCGGTCGGACAGGGTTGCAAAATACAATGAACTTTTGAGAATTGAAGAAGAGTTAGGGAAAAAAGCGCGATATGCCGGTAAAGATATCAAACTTAAATCTATTTAAAGTTTTAAGTATAGCTTTTGCTATTTTTATTTTTTTGGGAATAATTGCGTTTACTTTTTTGCCGAATTATACTAGAATAAAAGAGTTAAGCCGAAAAGAAAAAGTTCTTTCTCAAAAAATAACCAGATACGAAAAAGAAAATCAGCAGTTAAAAACTGATTTAGAATCATTGAAAGACGATGTTTTCTATTTGGAGAAGATAGCCCGGGAACAGTTCGGTGCAGCTAAAGATAAGGAAGTCACCATTCAGATAGAGGAGTAAATAGCCGTAGGATGTGGGATGTTGGATGTAGGAAGTGAAAGTATTTTTCTTCCTACTTCCTAGCTACCGAAAGGAGCGGACATTCAAACGAAGGGGATGTCTTACGGAACGATGTTTTTTGACATATACGCGGGGTGGAGCAGTCTGGTAGCTCGCAAGGCTCAATATGGACACAAAACTCAAATCGGATATTGCGGAGTCAGCCGTAGTAACTAAACTTCTTAAAAGGGTTTTAGAGTATTACGGCCAACAGGAGATCGGTTGCCTTACGATATAGGTGTTGATCTCAAAGGTAAATTTATCCGCATACAGATTAAGAGTGCTTGGTTTAATGCGCAGGATCAATGTTATGCAGTAGATGCTCGGAGAACCAAGACAAACCGTAGGCGTATGTTACGCAAACGGTATAGCGCGGATGATTTTGATTTCGCAATTATTTACATCGACGAGTTGGATGTATGTTACATTATTCCTGCAGATGAATTTTCTAGCTATAGGAGTACGGTAACTATTGTGGAGATGAGTACAAGACAACATAAGCCTAAATCGTCGATGTATAAAGAAAGATGGAATTTGTTGTCCAATGGGTCCCTTAGGCGGTAACGCTTAATGGAAAAACCTGTCAAATTCGGTGGAACCCTCGGATATTCACAAGGCAATACCGAGCCAAGCCTTGGCGTAAAGCCAAGGAAGGTGTAGAGACTAGTTGGCAGGGATCCCTAGTAGGGATTAAGGTATAGTCCAGACTACAAACTCAATATCTATCTGATATTGAGGCAGTGAAAACTGTAGTAGTAAGCATAACCTTG
>CAZBZJ010000139.1:0-1568 GCA_964496355.1 uncultured Planctomycetia bacterium
TTTGTTGCCGCATGTGAGTTGTTGCATAGCGCAGAGAGCATAGCGCATAGCGTAGAGAATAGAGGGCATAGTGCAGAGGGCATAGCGCATAGCGTAGTATATCTGCATCCTTGTTTTTTCAGCTTACCAAGAGTAGTCCAGAGCGATATCCTGAGGCATGAATTTACCGAGTTGAGGACCGGTTCCCACCAAAAAGCTATCCAGGAAAGTTTGGATTATTTCAAAACACATCCGGACGAACTAGCCCGGTTCCTCGAAGCTGTGCGGAAGAATAATTTGCAGTTGGATGAGGGGTATCTGGAGAGTCTGCGGCATATACAGGATAAGCCGGGTTTTATTTTAAAGGTTATCCGGACAGGCTGGCGGCTGGTAAAGAAACTCTTTTTGAAGAACGGCGCTTTGTGGGTGCTGTTATTCGCCGCTAGTGCTGATTTGGCAGCCAAATACTGGGTACATGAGAATTATGCTTTGCAGTATGAAATAGAATATGGATTTACTGAAACATCGATGGATGAGATTATCGATATGTATCGTCGTGTTGTCGAATGTAGCAAAATATATATCACGCGGGCGGAGAATGTTATTGTAGGTAGATTTCCTACCAGCCTGATGGCCTGGGATATAGCTCTGGTTTTAGCTCTTGTTTTTTTCAGGGGTTTATTTAATAAGGTTTCAAATTCAAAGCTAAAAATTATCAGATTCTTGAACAGGGTATACCGGATGTTTGGAGCTATAGTTGTAGGTGGGTTTGCTGCCGGTGTTTTAGGCCACTGGATAGAAGCCTTATATAGAAGCGGGCCATTTGAAACCCGAATTACTGATTGGATATACATGCAGGTTCATTTTGTAGAATCGGCCAATGATCGGATTATCAATTTATCGGATGCTTTGCAGTTTGTTTTTTATCCTTTATTGTTTGTCTGGGCTGTTATGTTTGGTATTGAGTGGTTGATAAGAATCGGTGTAAGAATTGTAATGAAGGTTCAGGCTGTAAGAGATATAGAGGATTATGCGGGGGGAGACGGAAATGGAAAAGCTTTGAAGCAAGCCGGCTTTATGCCTTTGGGATTAGGTTTCTTTCTGCCGGAGTCAACCTTCTTAACCGTGTTGGGGATTATGGTTGTTTTGGGTTTTTGGCTGGCAATGCACCAGACTTCTCCACCTTTGTTTATCCGGATAGTTAAAATCCTCAAAAAATGCAGCCGGGCAGGCTGGGGTTTGGTAAATAGGCTCTTGTTACGTAACTGGGCTTTCTGGGCGGCTGTGTTAGTTTTTGCTGCAGATGTTATAAGCAAGTTAAAAATACACAGTATGTTTGGGATTCCCCAGATAATAAAGCCGCATGGTTTTGATAGTTTATGGACTTCGTTACGCGAGTATCTCAATACTTATGACCTATTTCTGAATTTCAAAGAGTATGAAATACTCTGGGTTGATTCTCCTATCATTGGCGAATATACCGGGCATATGGTATTTTTCATAGTTATATCCGCAGTTTTAATTCTTGCCGCTGGTTTATTGTTTAAGCCGTCAAGATCAACACATGTATCCGTAAAGATATTAGCAGG
>CAZBZJ010000139.1:1578-3983 GCA_964496355.1 uncultured Planctomycetia bacterium
TATCTGTTTAGTCTTCGGTGGATTGGCTGGAGCTTATTTAGCCCCGATTGGGGAGATTTTGGTAAGGGGGCGTATTACTAACTGGTTGAATTTAAGGCCTTTCTTTATAGATTTTAATTTGATACCCAGAGTATTTAACCTTTCTGATATCTTTCAATATGTTCTTGAGCCTTTAGTCATTTTAGCCGTTGTGTTGATTCTTATTAGAAATTCTATAATGGGTATTCATCTTTTCGTTCGTTGGCTGCGTAACAGGCACGGCCGGGAAGAAGTTGCACGACCCGAAAAACGAAGGCAAGGAGGCAGCAGCGATAACAGCCAGGCTTGTTTTGCGTTTATGGGTTTAGGTCTAATGGACTCGAGGTTGGCTATGTTGGCAGGCTTAGGTGTCTTGGCAGGTTTAGGCTTTTGGTTAGCTCAGCATGAGCACAGCCCGCCGGAGCCGGATAAGGATTCATTTGCTGAAACAGTTAATAATTATCCCCTTCCAGTTTCAAAACAAACCCATGTCAAATACAGCCGGGGGGATATGAATATTTTAGGAACTCAAAGCTATCTCTTCCAGGGTAACTTTTTTAAACGCGCTTTTGTCACCCAGCCGCCTGAGAGCGTCCAAGACTTCAATACCGGCAAGCCTGCCTTTGGCGTCGTAGTCAGCAGCAATTCCTTCTCCGATACGCTTAGTCGTTACTTTAGCCTCTTTAAACATTATATAAAGAGCGTCTACTTCATGGTCATAGGTTATACGCATAATGTTCCCTCCTGGCTAAAAATAGTAGGTATAAACGGTTACTACAATAATTTCCTTTTTGTCTTCCACAAATATTGGCCGTACTTGCTTAGTTTTGTAAGATTTGTTATTCCAAACTTTATTAAAGATAAAATCTTTACGGCATTCCAATTTATTCAATTCCGACTTTTGCCACTTAGAAGTTTTGATGGCCTCAAAGATCTCTTCTTCTGTAGCTCCTCTGAAACGGCTTCGGGCTTTAGCGTGGGCACTCAACTTTACTGGTTTAGAAGATTTATTCATCGCTTTACTTATATAATATTTCCTTTTAAAAGTCAATATATTTTATATCCTGTTTCGGTAGAAAGAACTCGTTTGATGCATTTGGGATGGTCAGAAGAAGAGGTGGTTAAGGTAACAGAGAAGCTGAGTTGTATATATAAAGGTATAGCCGATGAAGCAGAGGCGATGGGGGATACGGAAAGATTTTTTAAATCTGCTAAAGGGTTACCTGTAAAAGCGCAGGCGATCGGGGGTGACAATCATCAGGGTTCTTTGCAGTTTTTCTTTTTGGTCTTCCAAGGCAGTTTTGAGAATTTTATACATTACTTCTTTAGAAATAAGATGGACACGAAGGACTATTATACCAGACGATTGTTTTGGAGGGTAATGCAGGATATTGCTAAAGTCCAAATCTCGAGTTATCAATATTCTTTTCTCTTTTCGCGCGAGATTAAAGATTTCTTCATCTTTGAGCGGCTGGTTCGATACATCTCGTACGTCGATAACGTCGTAATTGTCTTGTTTAAGCCAGTTAAGAAAGGAACGGGGAATATCGGCGTCAAGAATAAGTCTCATGGTAATTATGATTTGGAGAGGGGAATTTCTTCTTCCTTAGCCAGCAGCGCCGCAAATAATAGGCAGGCTTTGACATCTTCATCGGTAAGCGGCGGATATTCAGCCTTGATTTCTTCTGGAGTTGTTCCTAGCGAGAGAGCTTCAAGTACAACATACACTGGTGTACGTGTTCCTTTTATACAAGGATTACCATGCTGGATTTCGGGGTCAACAGTAATTCTTGATAACAATTTATTTGGCGTCATTTATTATTCACCTCTGTTTACAACATTACCATTTTTGCTAAATAATGTCAAGTTCGTTTCTACTGAAAAGGATGAGGCGATGGGGGATACGGAGGGGTTTGCTAAGTTACCTAAAACAACTAAGAAAATTTATTCTTTTAGGCGTTTAACAAATTCTTTAGGGGTGATGATAGTAATTTTACGAAAGGTTTTAAGTATAAGCAGGTCTTTATCTCCGGTTACGATAAAATCTGCTTTTACATCAGAAGAGGCAGCACATTCAAGTATCATATTGTCTTTTGCGTCACGGCAGATATTAACTTTCTGGGAAATGACAACCGGGATTGTATCAGTCTTGATTAATTTTTCGAAACGCTTAACGTCTTCGATTTTTAGGTATTTCTTCAGTTTTGGCCGGCGAATAATCCCGACAAGTTCTTGCATCATTTCAAAAGATAATAAAGGCGTGAATTCAGCATCAAGGAAAGATTCATATAATTTGGAAAGAGTCTTGCTTTTTCCAATAAGTACACTTACGAAGACATTGGTGTCAATTATTACCTTTAGTTCTTTTCTCATAAAGACTTTGGCGG
>CAZBZJ010000140.1:0-3978 GCA_964496355.1 uncultured Planctomycetia bacterium
GAGCAAAGATTGTAGGTATTTTTCTGGTTATCTTATTCATTTTGTTTTTAGCAGCCGTGGGTGGAGGGTACTACATATTCGATGAACAGGCAAAAGTTATAGGTTCTTTAAAATCAAAATTATCTGAAATCGAAAATAACCAGAAATATACTCTAAAAACGCTTAAAGATGTTGAAAACAGCGTAGAAGGTTTCGATGACAGGATAGTTGCGGTGGATAAGAAGGCAGGCATACAGATAAGTGCTTTAACTAAAAGGGTAGAGGCACAGAACGAAATTGTTGATAATGTTTCGTCCGAAGTTGCTGCTATTTCTAAACAGACAAAAGTTGCTAAAGGGCTAAACGATAAATTCAATAAGCTGGAAAAAGCATTTTTTTCTTTAGAAAAAGATTTTTCTTCTTTAGATAAAGGGTACAATTCTTTAAAGAAAAATTTCGATTCTTTAGAAAAAGAAATTTCTAATTTGCAGAAAGAGATGACTTCCGAAAAGCAGGTTAATTTAGGCGGAATTTCTGTAGAAAAGACAAAATAAAAGCAAAGAGCGGGCCAGAAGGTAATTTTCAAAAGGGAAAGTATTGGCTAGTTACAACCGATTAGAAGATAAAATCTCGGCTAAAAAAGCTAAGATATGTGTTATAGGATTAGGGTATGTAGGTTTGCCTTTAGCAGTCGAATTTGCTAAAAAAGGATTTTTCGTCTTTGGATACGACACAAACAGTAAGCGGATAAACTATCTACGTAAAAAGAAGCGCTATATAACCGATATAGATGCTGATGTGCCTTATAGATTGATAAAAGAAGGCCGGTTTCTTCCTGCAAATAAAGTAAAAGTTATTCAAGACAGCGATATTATAATAATCTGTGTACCTACACCTTTACGTAAAGTAAAGACTCCGGACATCTCTTACATAATAAATGCTTCTCATACGATAAGAAATAATATTAAGAGAGGCACTCTTGTTGTTTTAGAAAGTACTACTTATCCTGGAACCTCTCGTGAAGTAATACTCCCCATATTGAGCAAATCCGGCCTTACCTGCGGTAAAGATTTCTTTTTAAGTTTCTCACCCGAACGAGTTGACCCCGGCAACCGGCAATATCCTTTAAATAAGATACCCAAAGTAGTAGGCGGGCTGGATAATAAATCGACCCGGCTAACCAAGATTCTCTATTCAAAGATAATAAAGAAGATTGTGCCTGTTTCTTCGATTGAGACAGCCGAGACCGTAAAATTATTGGAAAATTCTTTTAGGCTGATAAATATCGGCTTGATTAATGAGTTTGCTTTAGTGTGCAACAAACTGGGTATCAGCGTTTGGGAGACGATAAGCGCTGCCGGTTCAAAGCCTTTTGGCTTTATGCCTTTTTATCCCGGCCCTGGTTGTGGCGGTCATTGTATTCCGGCAGATCCGATATATTTATCTTGGCGGGGTAAAAAGCTGGGTTTTAAAACCGATATGATTGATCTGGCATCTTTTATTAACCATTTTATGCCCAAATACGTAGTAAAAAGAGTACAGCAGTTAGTAAAAGAGTCCAATAAGCCTGTTCAGGAAGCAAAAATATTGATTTTAGGCGTAACTTATAAAAAGGATGTGAAAGATTTGCGGGAATCTCCGGCTTTGGATATTATTGAGCAATTACAGAAGAAGAAAGTAAAAGTAAATTATTACGATCCTTTGATCCCTTACATTAAAGTGCCGCCTATAAATCTGAAACGGGCCGGTTTATCTAAAACTTCTTTAAACAAATATGATTGTGTGGTTATCGTAACCGCCCATACAAAAGTCAATTACAAGCTGATACAGCAGAATGCCAAGCTTATATTTGATACGCGCAATGTTTATAAACGCCAATATAAGAAAGTAGTGAGATTGTAATAGTTATACGTACCGAGGGACGAGGGATGACGGATAAAAGGACGAAAGAAAGTCGTCTTAGCGAAGCGGTAACCCCTTTTCCTAACGAAGTGATCGTCCATCGGGACACAGCAGGGAGTAATAATTATGAGTCAGGAGTTGAAGAATAAGCATATACTAGTCACAGGTGGGGCGGGATTTATAGGTTCTCACATCGTAGACAGGTTGATTAGAATCGGTGCTAAGGTTACGGTATTAGATAATTTAGTTAGCGGGACTAAGGATAACCTTGTGCACTCTATGGATAATATAAATTTCATTGAAGGTGATTTGAGAGATGAGTCAATGTTAGAGAAAGCTTTAGACGGGGTAGATTTAATAAGCCATCAGGCGGCTTTACGCAGTGTGCCTAAGTCTGTAGGAAGGCCGCTGGCGTACCATGATGTAAATGTTACCGGTACGCTACAGTTATTTTTAAAAGCAAAAGAGAAAGGAATCAAAAGAATAGCATATGCTTCTTCAAGCTCTGTATATGGCGACCGCATTGATTTTCCTGAAAAAGAGTCTGACAGAGTTTGTCCAATATCACCATACGCTGCCACAAAACTTTTTGGCGAAGATTACGGCCGGGTTTTTACAGAACAGTATGGTGTCGAAGTAGTAAGCCTAAGGTATTTTAATGTTTTTGGGCCCCGGCAGTCATTGGAAGATGAATATGCTGTAGTAGTGCCTAAGTTTATAACCTGCTTGTTGAATGATGAACAACCGCCTGTTTATGGTGACGGTAAACAGGAGAGAGATTTTACTTTTATAGATAATGTGGTGAACGCCAATATACAGGCGTTGATTAAAGACGGTATTGGGGGAGAGGTTTTTAATATCGCAAATGGCAGTCCTAATTCGGTTAACCAGCTATTGGAGGCTTTACAAAAGTTAACCGGTAAAGACGCTAACCCAAAGTATCTTGAGCATAGGCCGGGTGATGTCCGAAAGACCCATGCCGATATCTCTAAAGCAGAGAAGTTGTTAGGCTGGCAACCGGAAGTGGGATTTAAAGAAGGCTTGAGGAGGACTGTATCCTGGTTTTCAAAGAAAGAAGACAGAGGGTAGAAGGTAGAAAATAGAAAAAATCTAACATCTAATTCAAGGGGTTAACATGAATATATTAATAACAGGCGGTGCAGGTTTCATAGGTTCTCACTTATGCAAAGCTTTGCTGGATAAAGGTAACAAAGTCATCTGCGTGGATAACTTTATTACCGGTTCTAAAAAGAATATAGAGCCGTTGATAGATAACCCCGATTTTAAGTTGGTTGAACATGATATATCGAATCCGATAGAATTTAAAGAGAATCTGGACTGGGTGCTTCATTTTGCTTCTTTAGCTTCGCCTAAAGCTTATCTGGGTTATCCTATAAAAACTCTAAAATCAGGCCTTTTAGGGACCCATAACTGCCTGGGCATAGCCAGAGAGAAGAAGGCTGAGTTTATGTTGGCTTCTACTTCGGAGATTTATGGCGATCCTCTTATACACCCTCAGCCAGAAACTTACTGGGGTAATGTTAATCCTACCGGAGTCCGCAGTTGCTATGACGAGTCTAAGCGGGGAGCTGAAAGCTTAACATACGCGTATATGCGTGAACACGGTTTAGACATATGCGTAATCCGTATATTTAATACTTACGGCCCGAATATGGCTTTGGATGACGGCAGAGTGGTTTCTAACTTTATAGTTCAAGCTTTAAGAGAAAAAGATATAACCGTTTATGGCGATGGGGTCCAAACTCGTTCGTTTTGTTATATTGATGATCTAATCAAAGGTATTTTGAAAGTTATGGCCGTTAAAGAAAGATCTCCTATAAATTTAGGTAATCCTGATGAATTCAAAGTTATCGAACTCGCGAAGAAAGTTTTGGAGCTGACTAATTCGAAGTCACAAATTCGTTTTGCTCCTTTACCTGAAGACGACCCTAAACAGCGCCGGCCGGATATAAGCAGAGCGCAAGAGTTGTTGGGATGGCAACCGAAAGTTCCGCTTGAAGAAGGCCTGGCCAGTACCATTGACTATTTCAAGAAGGTGTTAAGTGCATAGTAATATGTTAAACAGTATTCGAGGGA
>CAZBZJ010000141.1:0-3977 GCA_964496355.1 uncultured Planctomycetia bacterium
GCTTTTCAATCTGCATACTAAGAAAATATTTTTAAAATCGTGAGGATAATGGTAATATATGTAGGTTTAAGTTTGAGATAAGATGGGCAGATTAAGAGAACGAGTTTATAAATGGATATTTAGCGTATTAGCTTTTTCATCTTTAGCTTTTTTAATAGGGATTACTCTTGTCTTGTTTAGGGAAGGGTTGCCTCTATTCAGAGAAGTAGGCATATTAGAATTTTTAACTGGCCGATACTGGGATCCTACCTATGACCCGCCGGATTTTGGTATCTTGCCTTTAGTTTTAGGCTCTTTATGGGTTACTTTAGGAGCATTATTTGTATGTGTCCCGTTAGGGGTGGGCAGCGCTTTGTATATACATGAATTAGCCGGCCCTAGACAAAAGGCTTTCTTAAAACCTCTAATCGAAATATTGGCCGGTATTCCGTCGGTAGTGTACGGTTTTTTTGGTATGGTTATCGTGGCCCCTTTTATACAAAGATTGTTCAATCTACCGGTGGGTTTGACCGCATTCACGGGAAGTTTAATGTTAGGCATAATGGCTACACCTACAGTCTGCAGTATTGCCGAGGACGCTTTAAGTTTTGTGCCTAAAAGTTTTCGTTATGCATCTTTAGCTGTAGGGGCTAATCGATGGCAGACATTAGTTAAAGTTGTTATACCTGCGGCAGGTTCGGGAATTTCGACTGCTATAATTTTAGGTATGAGCAGGGCTGTTGGAGAAACGATGACAGTATTAATGGTCACAGGCGGTGCTCCGGTAATGCCGACTTCGGTATCGAGTTTTTTTGAGCCCGTCCGGACTATGACTGCTACAATTGCTGCTGAGATGGGTGAGACCGTAATCGGCAGTACGCATTACCATGCTTTATTTGCTATTGGATTGGCTCTTTTTTTAATCACCTTGATTTTTAATGTTATAGCCGAAATTATCAGCCGCAGGTTCCGGATAAAATTGGGGTTGAGTCAATGAGAGCTGATATTACTCAACGGACAGGTTTTTTCATTTTGTTTTTATGTACATTGATATCGTTATTTTTCCTTTTTCTACTTATCTATTTTATAGTTGTCCGCGGTATCGGTGCTATAAGCTGGCAGTTTCTAACCCAAGCGCCTAAAGAAGCTATGACCGCCGGCGGGGTGGCGCCGGCTATTTTAGGTACATTTTATCTTACTTTAGGATCGATATTTTTTTCTTTGCCTTTAGGTGTAGCCTGTGCTATCTATCTGTGTGAATATAGCCCGAAGTCCGTAGTTGTTAATCTAATCAGGGTTAGTATACATAATCTGGCAGGAGTTCCTTCAGTTGTGTTCGGCTTATTTGGGCTGGCTTTTTTTGTTAAGATTTGCGGGTTTGGTGTTTCTATATTATCTGGATGTTTGACTTTGGGTATAATGATATTGCCCAATATAATAGCAGCTTCACAGGAGGCGCTATTAGCAGTTCCTCAATCTTACAGGGAAGCATCGCTGGCTTTAGGGGCGACCCAATGGAAAACGATTAAAAAAGTTGTTTTACCCAGTTCTTTACCGGGTATTTTGACCGGAGTTATACTGAGCGTTGGCAGGGTAGCAGGAGAAACCGCACCTATAATATTTACAGCCGCGACTTTTTATGTCCGCGGGTACCCTAAATCCGTATTCTCAGAAGTAATGGCTTTGCCTTACCATATATATGCTTTGATGACTGAAGGAACACACCCTGCTCAGCAGAAAGAGATTGCTTACGGTTGTGCGTTAATCCTTCTGATTTTAGTTCTAGGTGTTTCGGCGACAGCTGTATTTATAAGACAGAGACAGAGGAGTCAGTATGGCAAATAATGTACGGATGAGATTAGAACATGTTAGCTTTTATTATGGTAAAACCCGGGCTTTAAAAGATATTAATTTAGAAATATATAAAAATAATGTTACCGCCATAATCGGCCCGTCAGGATGCGGTAAATCGACTTTGATTAGGCTGTTGAACAGAATGAATGATGTTATTCCTAATGTAAGGGTTGAAGGAAAAGTCTATCTGGATCAAAAGAATATTTATGACCCGGAGATTGACGTTGTTTATATCCGCCGGCGCGTAGGTATGGTCTTTCAAAAACCCAACCCTTTCCCAAAATCTATCTTTGAAAATGTAGCTTACGGCTTGATAATAAACGGCATAAGGGATAGACGCTATATATCTGAAAAAGTCGAGAAGAGCTTAAAAGATGCGGCTTTGTGGAAAGAAGTTAAGGATAGGTTACATGATAGCGCCTTAAGCCTTTCTGGCGGCCAGCAGCAGAGGTTATGTATAGCCAGAGCTTTAGCTGTAGAGCCGGAAGTCGTTTTGTTCGATGAACCCTGTTCTGCTCTGGACCCTACCGCTACAGCTAAGATAGAAGAATTAATGCAGGTTTTGAAAAAAAAATATACAATAATCATTGTCACACATAATATGCAGCAAGCAGCTCGTATAGCCGACTTTACTGCTTTTATCATGCTGGGCGAAATGATAGAATATGATGTTACCAGCAAAATATTCACCAAACCGGAACAAAAAGTTACGGAGGATTATATAACGGGCAGGTTTGGATAAATCTAATTTTTGGACAGGAGGAAATGCTATGATAGAACGCCATTTCGATGAAGAATTAAAAAAGTTAAATAATGATATCTTAAAGATGGCCACATATGCTCAGGAAGCAATATATAAATCTATAGAAGCCCTTAGAGAAAGAGATAAACAGAAAGCCCGACAGGTTATCGATGCCGACCGCAAAGTGGATAAATTAGAATTGGACATCGAAGAACAAGCGATAGATATGTTAGCTTTACACCAACCTATGGCTATAGATCTGCGTTTTATAACTACCGGTATGAAAATAAACGCTGAGTTAGAAAGGATCGCCGATTTAGCTGTCAATATATGCCAGAGAGTTTTGGAGATTGCCGACCAACCGTTGTTAAAACCATTGATCGATATACCTAAGCTGTCAGAAGTAGCGTGTAGAATGGTTAAAGAAGCAATCGATGCGTTTATTAACCGGAATGAAGAATTAGCTAAAAAAGTTATTCTTTCAGACCCCGAAGCTGATAGTTTACGTAACTTGGTATATGAAGAACTAATCAATGATTTTATGATAAAAGATGGTTCTTGTTCTCCTCGAGCGGTTGCGCTGCTTTTAGTAGCCCGACATTTAGAGCGTATTTGTGATCACGCAACTTATATCGCTGAAGATATTATTTATATGATACAGGCAAAAGTGGTCAGGCATCATCCTGAAAAGCTGGAAGATCAAGAGTAGCATGTTTATGCTGTAGATTTGTTCTGTAGGATGTAGGATGTGGGACGTATAACGTAAACATCTAACATCCTACACCCCACGGAACGCGCAATCCTCTAGGCTAGAGCTTCCTAAAATGAAAGATTGACAGAGCCGTTTTATCGATTAAAATAGGCCGGTAAAGGGAGGGCGGGCACATGGAACGGATGTTCAATAAAAAAACGGAAAATCCAAGGACTACCGGGGCAAGGGTCAGTAAATTAGGCAGAAGAATAGCCTATTTTTCTATGGAGATAGGCATACACCCTCAAATCCCGACTTATAGTGGTGGATTAGGCGTATTAGCCGGAGATGCCATAAGGTCCTATGCTGATTTAAATGTGCCTCTGGTAGCAGTGACTTTACTTTATAAGAAAGGTTATTTCTATCAAAGAATTAGCGATGACGGCCATCAGCAAGAGATGCCTTACGAGTGGAAACCCAGAAAGTCCCTCTCTCTTTTAAAGAAAAAAGTAAACGTTCAAATAGAAGGCCGGCAGGTTTTAATACAGGCCTGGCAATATAGAGTTACGGGTATATCAGGGTATAGAGTCCCGGTTATTTTTTTGGATACAGATATTGAGGGTAATACCGATTATGACCGGTCGCTTTCCCATTATCTTTACGGTGGTGATTCCAAATACAGGCTGGCTCAGGAAATTGTTTTAGGCATAG
>CAZBZJ010000142.1:0-3940 GCA_964496355.1 uncultured Planctomycetia bacterium
TATTTTATTAAGGAGTATACAGGCAGGCACTTAAGTTTATTACGCCCTTTTAGTTCAACAAGTTCTATAAGAAAAAGAATTCCGGCTATTTTTCCACCGGTTTTTTTTACCAGATTTATGATAGCCTTTGCCGTGCCTCCGGTAGCTAATAAATCATCGAGTAGCAATACCTTCTCGCTTTTTTTTATTGCATCCCGATGGAGTTCTAACGTATCTTTACCGTATTCTAAAGAATAGCTGGCTTTATAAGTCTTAGAAGGCAGTTTTCCGGCTTTTCTAACCGGCACAAAAGCACAGTTCAGTTTATAGGCTAAAGCTCCGGCGAAAATAAAACCTCGGGCTTCCGCGGCTACTATTACATCAATTTCCTTGTCTTGCAACTTCTTAGCCATTTGATTTATCGTATGCTTGAAAGCTTTAGGGTTTTGAAGGAGCGTGGTTATATCGCGAAACAGGATACCTTTTTTAGGGAAATCTGGGATTGTCCGGATATAGTTTTCTAACTTCATAATATTACTATTTAAAATTGTCTAAATGCTGGCTTTCAATAAATTTTTTTAATTTCGTTAAGGCACGCGATTCTATTTGCCGGACGCGTTCACGGGAGATTTTGCATATTTTAGCAACCTCTGCCAGAGTTTTAGGGGTGTTATCGGATACGCCGAACCGCAGGTTTAATATTTTCTTTTCTCTATCAGACAGGTTGCTTAATAAATCCATCACTTCTTCGTGCCTGAAAAAACGCGCTATCTCTCTTTCAGTATGTCCGGTAGCGTTTGTATCTATTACGTCTACAAGTTGTGAAGTATCGTCGTTGCCTATGGGGGCGTCTAAAGAAGACTTTTTATTTATCCAGAGCTCTATCTCGGCTATTTTCTTTTTCGGTAATTTCATTGATTTGGCGATTTCTCCCCGGCTAGGATTTCGCATATACTTTTGCCGCAGTCGGTCTTCGGTCTTTTTGTACTTAGCGATGATTTCGCTCATATACACAGGGATTCTGATAGTCTTTCCCTGGTCTATTAAAGCCCGGGTTATACCCTGCCGTATCCACCAAGCAGCGTATGTAGAGAACCTGTAACCTTTAGACGGTTTAAACCGTTCAACCGCTTTTATAAGCCCTAAATTTCCTTCTTCGATTAAATCCATTAATGAAAGGCCGTACCGGGTATAATGTTTGGCAATATTGACTACCAGCCTAAGATTGGCCGTAATTAATTTGCGTGTGGCGACCTTACTTCCCTTACGGGCTTTACGGGCAAGGTCTTTTTCTTCTTTAGCCGTTAAAAGCGGGGTTTTCTTGATTGTTTCAATATATGCACGTATAGCGTCCATATTTATTTTTTATATGATTTAACCTATAGTATTAGTTTATATTACTATAGCATTAAATTTTATTTTTTCAAGACCGCTTGAGCGGCGGCTAATCGTGCTATAGGTATTCTATACGGTGAACAGCTCACATAATCCAGGCCGGCTTTATGGCAGAATTCCACAGATTTCGGTTCTCCTCCGTGTTCGCCGCATATACCGACTTTTAACCGATCGTTATTTTTTCGTCCTAAAGAACATGCAATCTCAACCAGTTTACCTACGCCGCGCTGGTCTAGTACTTGGAACGGGTCATTTTCGTAAATACCCATTTTAACATAATCTCCAAGAAATTTACCGGCATCGTCGCGTGAAAAACCGCAGCCCATCTGAGTAAGGTCGTTTGTTCCAAATGAAAAGAATTCAGCTCTTTTGGCTATTTCATCAGCAGTTAAAGCTCCTCGCGGTACTTCTATCATCGTGCCGATAAGAACCTTAAAGGGAAGTTTCTTCATCTTATTCTTTTGTTTTACTTCATCGATAGTCTGTAAGATAACTTCTTTCTGGTAATCCAGTTCTTTAAAATGCCCTACTAGTGGGACCATAATCTCAGGGCGTACTTTAATCTTCTGTTTATGCACATTAATAGCAGCTTCTATTATAGCCCGGGTCTGGATTTTCGTTATCTCGGGATAAGTTATACCGAGCCGGCATCCCCGGTGGCCGAGCATCGGGTTCATCTCGTGTAAAGCTTCGATAGTGTCTTTTACTTTGGATGAGGCTACTCCCATAGCTTTGGATAAATCTTTCTGCCCCTTTGGCGTATGCGGTAAGAATTCATGCAGAGGCGGGTCAAGCAGCCGGATTGTGCAGGGTTTTCCTTTTAATGCTTTGAAAATACCTTCGAAATCAGACTTCTGCAACGGGAGCAGTTCATTCAATGCTTTACGGAGTTTTTCTTTCGGCGCCTTCATTTTTTCTTTTAATTTACGTAAGTTTTTTTCGTCATTTTCAGCGTCAATCATATCTTTTAACCGTTTGACTTCGGGTGCTGCCAGGATCATCTTTCGAAAGCTGGTTATACGGCTTCCTTCAAAGAACATATGTTCTGTCCGGCACAATCCTATACCTTCGGCGCCGAATTTAACAGCTACTTTTGTATCTCCGGGTGTATCAGCATTTGTCCTTATGCCTAATCTTCTGACAGAGTCTGCCCATTTCATTATTGTTCCAAAAGGACCGGTCATTTGGGGAGGCATAGTCTTAATCTTATCGACATAGACAACGCCTTTACTTCCGTTAAGAGATATCCAGTCGCCTTGACGAATGACTGTATGGTCGGTATGCATTTGCCGTCGCTGTTCGTTCATAGTAATATCACCGGCTCCTGCTATGCAGCATTTTCCCATACCTCTGGCTACAACTGCAGCATGTGAAGTCATGCCTCCGCGGGCAGTTAAAATCCCTTTAGCTGCATTCATACCTTTAATATCTTCCGGTGACGTCTCCAAACGGCACAGGATGACTTCTTTTCCGTTGGCTTTCCATTTTTCGGCTTCTTCTGCAGTAAATACAGCCTGTCCTACTGCAGCTCCCGGCGATGCCGGTAGTCCTGATTTCGAGAACACCTTACCGGTGTTGACAGCTGACTTTTCTTCTTTAGGGTCGAACATAGGGTGTAGTAAGGTATCTATCTGTTTGGGTTCTAATCTCAGTACAGCTATATCTTTAGAGATTAACTTTTCTTTTGCCATATCGACAGCAATTTTGACTGCAGCCTGTGCGGTCCTTTTACCGGTACGGGTCTGCAGCATATATAAGGTTTTATCTTCGATAGTAAACTCAAAGTCCTGCATGTCTTTGTAATGCTGTTCTAATTTTTTTCGGATTGTAAGCAGTTGTGAATATATTTTTTTATTCTTTTTTTCCATATCTTTTATAGGGTGCGGTGTCCGAATGCCGGCAACTACATCTTCTCCCTGCGCGTTCATAAGGTATTCGCCGTAGAGCCTGTTAGCGCCTGTAGACGGGTCTCTGGTAAAGCCAACACCGGTTCCGGAATCATCGCCCATATTGCCGAACACCATTGTCTGTACATTTACCGCGGTTCCTAATAATCCTTTGATTTCGTTTATTTGGCGATAAGCTACGGCCCGGGAATTGTTCCACGAACCAAAGACCGCATTGATTGCGTTCCACAGCTGTTTTTTAGGGTCTTCGGGGAACTTTGATTTAGTCTCTTTTTGGTAGACTTTTTTATACCGCTTTATAAGTTCTTTTAGGTCGTCTACGCCCAGAGAAACATCCGGGACCGCTTTATTGAGCGCTTCCTGCTGAAGTTTTTGTGTGTCTTTTAAACCCTGCCGTTTAGCAAAGTCACGTTTGACTTCTTCTAATTCGTGTTCGAAGACCGACGAAGAAACTCCCATTGCTACGTTACCGAACATCTGTATGAACCGCCTATAACAGTCCCATACGAACCTGGGATTTTCGGTCTTTTTTATAAGGCCCTGAACAGCATCTTCATTCAGCCCAAGGTTTAGAATCGTATCCATCATCCCGGGCATAGATACCGCGGCTCCGGACCGTACAGAGAGCAATAAAGGATTATTCTTATCGCCGAACAGTT
>CAZBZJ010000143.1:0-3935 GCA_964496355.1 uncultured Planctomycetia bacterium
GAAATAGAGACCGTACTCTCGATGCTCTCCTATATAATTCAATGGCATAAAAGTACGTAAGTTTCCTATAGAATGAATGCAAGATTCGTGCCAAACAATTATACCGCAAAAGCCAGCGATGTAGAGAAAGCTCTTAAAGAACAGAAAGAGATTGATGATAAAGCTTTATCCTAACCTGAAACAAACATGAACAAAGATGTAGATAAAGAAATAAATATTCTCCTGGTAGAGGACGATTTCGACAATATACAAATTACCAAGAGAGCTTTTAAAAAAATCGGTATCAATAGTAAGGTATGGATTGTGAATGACGGCGAACAAGCTTTGGACTTTTTATACCGGCGTAGAGGATATAAAGAAGATTCAAAAGCCGCTAAACCTGATTTAATACTGCTTGATATGAACTTACCCAGAATAAACGGGTTAGAAGTATTAAAGGAAATAAAAAACGATGCTGATTTAAAGAAGATACCTGTAATAATGCTTACAGTTTCCGGGCGTAGAGAGGATGTAGTTAGAGCATATGATTTAGGATGTAATAGTTATGTGAAGAAACCTGTTTCATTTGAAAGGTTCGAGTATATAGTTAAACAGATAGGTATATATTGGGGAACCATAAATTTAGGTTCTCCGTAGGGTTCCCAACTATTGTACGTGCCCTTAAAACCCAGGAGGCGGATTTGCCTATAAAACTTCTTATAGTCGAAGATGATCCCGACCATGCTTTGTTTACCAAAGTCATTCTGGAAAGAAGCCGCCGAGATTTTCAAATAGAGATTATTACCGACCCCGCCTACGCCCTGCGTAAGATAATAAGCGAAGAATATGATTTAATTCTTTCTGACTATCGTATGCCTGGATTAAACGCATTGGATTTATTAAAGCGAGTTAGGTCTCAAGACAAGGACGTACCGTTCATTATCGTTACGGCTTCCGGTAATGAAAAAGCGGCTGTAGAATTGATGAAAGCCGGTGCTTACGATTACGTCCTTAAGGATTTGTCTTACGAAGACAGTTTGCCTGTAGTTATTGATAGGACATTAGAGGTATACCGGGCTAAAAAAAATAGAGAAGAACTAGAGAAGCAAATTCGAAAAGCTGCAGAAGAATGGCAAGCTACATTTGATTCGATTGTTGATTTGATTGCTATACATGATAAAGATTTTAATATTGTCAGGGTTAACGAAACATTTACCCGGCATTTTAATAAAGCGCCTGTAGAATTTAACGGTAAAAAGTGTTACCAGATAGTGCATAAATCAGAGAGTCCCAGGGACGATTGCCCCGGTATGCTGACTTTAAAGACCAAAAAAGCGCATACTATAGAATTTTTTGAGCCGCATTTAGAGATATTTTTTGAATGTAACACTTCACCGATAATAGATTCTCAGGATAATCTGATTGGTATTGTTCATGTTTTGCGGGATATCACCAGTAGAAAACAAGCCGAAAAAGAGATAAAACAAGCTTACAAAAGGTTGAAAGAGACTCAGAATGAGTTGGTGCAGTCAGAAAAAATGGCGGCTTTGGGAAGATTTGCTTCCGGAGTAGCTCATGAAGTCAAGAATCCTTTAGGGGTTATACTGGGCGGGATAGAATTCTTAGAGGGTGTTTTATCCACAGATAAGGATGATATTTCTACCGCATTGGAAAAAATAAAGGAAGCTACTTTGAGAGCTGATACGATTATAAGAAACTTGCTTAGGTTCGCAAGGCCTTCGGAGCTTACAGTAAGTAAAGTGTCGCCTGTAGAAATAATAGAGGATACTTTAGCTTTAATTCAATATAAAAGACTGCCCGAAAATA
This sequence comes from uncultured Planctomycetia bacterium, assembly GCA_964496355.1. Lineage (GTDB taxonomy): Bacteria > Omnitrophota > Gorgyraeia > Duberdicusellales > Duberdicusellaceae > CAZBZJ01. The sequence continues at coordinate 1,807 of CAZBZJ010000143.1, forward strand.
TAGAAATAAGGAAAGATTTTAGCCGGGAAGAGTTTTACATTAAAGTCGATAAGAATCAAATGCAGCAAGTTGTATTTAATCTCTTGAATAATGCCATAGAATCGATAAAGGATTCCGGAAAGATTATAGTAAAAACCTATAAACAGGTCATATCCGAATTTATGCCTGATAAACCTTGCTGTGTAATAGAGGTTATAGATTCCGGTAAGGGTATACTGGAAAAGGACCTTTCGCTCATTTTCGAGCCATTCTTCACAACCAAGAGAGATAAAAAGGGTATAGGTTTGGGTTTGTATATGACAAAAGTAATTGTGGACAATCATAAGGGGATTTTAAGTGCTAGCAGTATTCCCGGTAAGGGGAGCAGTATTAAGGTTATTTTGCCTCTTAGTGAAGAGAAGGAAATATAGATAACTGCTTTCTCATAGAGTTTGAGGATAAGGGGGGGAGATGAAAAAAATCTTGATAATTGATGATGAAGAAAGCTTTAATTTTTTTGTTAAGAAGAACTTAGAATCTGCTGGTGAATTCAAGGTTATAACATGTTCTGATAGTGGGAAAGGGTTTGAATTGGCGTGTGAAGAGCAGCCCAACTTAATACTACTTGATATCTTAATGCCGAATGTCAGCGGGACTCAGTTAGCCGAAGATTTAAAAGCCGATGAAAGGACTGCAAGTATACCGATTGTTTTCCTTACAGCGGTTATAACTCAGAAGGAGACTGATGAAAGCGGAAATTTAATAGGCGGAAGGTATTTTGTCGCCAAGCCTGTAAGGATCGGTGAGATTGTGAATATGATAAAAACCCTTGCTATATAGTGTAGATATCTAAATGTCTAATTGCTCTAATTGACCTAATGTCTAAACAACCCATTCGACTTCGCTCAGGGTTGATACTGAGTATGACCGAAGTATCAATCCCCAAGCACCAATCTACAACGTTAAGAAGAACATTCTTAATCAATATGCTCAGGGATTTATCCCGTTAGAAAATACCCTGCGGCTTGCCGTAGGGTTATTCCGAATCCTACGAACACGGGGTTTAATACCCCCGTGTGAATTTTCTAACGGGATTTATTCTTTTGGTAATTGGGATTTGATTAGGTTAATTAGTAATTAGAAATTAGTCATTAGTTTTTTTTATATAGTTTTGGTAATGTTTTTTTATATTAGAGGAGGGGATAGCAAAACTTATATGATTCTGAGTAGTTTTTGCAGCAATCAGCATGCCTAGAAGCTGCCCTTTTTCATTCAGTAAAGGCCCGCCGGAATCTCCTTTATAGATATTAAAGTTTGTTTGAATCATATCGACTTTCTGGGTTGTCTTGTCGTTTTTCCCAATACCGGTTATCCGGCCCTGGGCGATAGTTCCCTGTATAAACTCCGAATTTCCCACAGTATATACGATATCTCTGAGTCTGGCGGAATTTGAATCTGCTAAAGAGAGAGGTTTGAGAGCGGCTTCTGCGTTTACTTTTAAAAAGGCTATATCATCTTTTGAGTCTACCCAGACAACTTGAGCGTCTAATTCGGTATTATCGTGGAAAGTTACTGTTGTACGGCCTGCTTTTTTAACCACATGGGCATTAGTAACAATAATTCCCTTTGAATCGATTACAACCCCGGCTCCGTTCCGGTCGAATTTCGCAGCTTTCGCACGTTTTAAAATTAAAATTTTACCGGTTTCTTTATCCAGGAAAGCTGTTTCAGGTTTTTTGCCCATAATCGCGGATTCGGCTTTAATTTTGACTATAGACCGGAGTGATTCATCGAGTGTCTGGAGTATGGAATCCTGGCTAAATATTATCGGTGGCGAGATCAATAAAAATAGGAAAAATAAATAAATTCTGTCTAATCTATTTTTTCTCATGAATTAAACGAATTTCATATATTAGCACCTCAAATATAACACTTATGTATATAATGGTCAAGAATCACTAACTTAGTGTCAAAAATTATTCGCAAATTCTAAAACTCTAAGCTGTAAAGTTACATTTCAGGTCACACCTCAGATGTAACTTTACAAATAACTTAATTAATACCGGCTTCTCTGCCTGCCGGAGTGTAGTTCTTTACAGTTTCGGTAACAGAGCATTTGCTTTTATACACATTGCGTCTTATCCTCCAGA
>CAZBZJ010000144.1:0-3927 GCA_964496355.1 uncultured Planctomycetia bacterium
AACATACCGTCTTCATCTTGTTCTATAAGCACTGAAAATTCGTATTTTGGCATTTTAACCTCCTTTTTTAGGCATTTAAATAATACTATGTTTCCCAGCCAAAGTCAAGATTACCCTTCTGATTCAAGGCAAGAATCCGGAAATAACTGTAGTTGTCTAACAACGATGGGGCTGTTGGCGGTAGAACCTCTGGCGGGGCTGGTTGTTTCGGCAGTAGTAGCGGGAGTCGGAGTTGTATTATTTATTAAATATATTTTGCATAAAGAAGTTTTCGGATTGGCATTTTTTACAAACTCGGAGTCAATTGTTCCCGAACAATTGGAAAAATGTTCTATGATAAGACCCGGTAGTTTTGCCGGAGCGCTATCTAGAGGCCGGCAGGGGAAAGATGTTCCGGGCTGCGGTATGGATTTATCTGCCAGAGAGAAAGATTTACCCGGTTTAGAGCTGTCTGATGTGGTAGATAGATTATATGAAGTAGATATAAAAGATTTTTCTAATGTAGAAGATTATAGAAGAGCCTTATTTCATAATATCCCCGTAGAAGTAAGTAGCCGTATAGCCAGGAGTGATATATTAGCTCAGGTAATTGCCGGGCTTTTGCAAGAATCTGGAATATATTTTAAGAGCAGAGAACATACATTAGACTCCTCTGCTGACGGTAACCAGCATATCTTAAAATCCATTGAGGGGAAAAAGGTTATCTCTATTAGTGAATGTGACAACGGAGTTTCTATACAGCGAAAAGTCAGATATATTGCCGAAGGGTTAAAGGATAAGATATTGATGGCCGCACATATTAGCCAGAATGAACAGTTAGGATTTCTTTTTTCTGATTTAGTCGGGGCTTTACTGGATATTCGTTATGATGAATCCGGTAAGCCTTTGCCCTTACCTATATATATAGTACAAGGAGAACTCGAATCCGGCGGCTGCCTTATGATAGACGACGAAGGCAAGCTAATGAAGATGATATTCGACCCGCGTATATTTGAAGGTGGATTAACCGATGAATTTTTTGTTTTATTAGAGGATAGAACCAGAACTAAAGCCTGGATTATCGAGCATGAACTTATAGCATCGTTAGGCGGTTTGGTGCATAGCGAAGTAAAAGCGCTTCAGGAAAGCCTGGGAACCGGTAATGCTAGAGCAGATTTATTCTATGCTCTGGGTAAAGGGATTATTTTGGATATAGCTGCAGATAACCACAATGCAGCAGGCTCTGGAGCAAAAGATTCATCTAAGGCACATAGTTATTTTATGGCATTTTTGCCATTAGCTTTTAGTCGATCAGGACAAACGGCTGTATCAATATTAACTATTGGTGTTGTTTTATTATTTATCAGATATATTTTTAATAATGGAGGTGTAAGATGGGCGATTTTAACGAACTTAAAATCAATGAGTTTAAGACAATTAAAGAGAATAAAGGCGTATTTGTCTGGGCGAGTTTTCCGGGCTGGCATTTTTCTTACAAATTTATACTCTACTTTGACGGCCGGGTCAAGGGAAGGACTTATTCCGGCTGGGAAGAGCTTAGTAAGAAAGCTTCGGAGATTATCAGGTCTAAGTTTAAGTCTTTACTTATCAGTAAAGGGGCAAAAAAAGAGGCTTTCATTAGTTAGAGCAGGAGGAGGATTGGTTTATAAGATTAGCGAGATACCGTTTAGTTCCGACAGTTCTCCTCCCGGCTCAACTAATATAACTTCTTCTAAAAAACCCATTCCTAATAAGGCGTTTGTAAGAAGAGTATTGCGTAGAGCAGTTATTGGGTTAGTTTTAGTGCTTTCTATCCTCGGTATACTGTGGCTATGGGAAAAACACCACCCTATAGGAGTAAATGAAAATATTCCCCAGATAGAAAAACTCGATCCCCAAAAGATTCCGGGTTCCGAATCTTTAGATAATATCTTGCCCGGCTTGCCTATATTAGGATTTACAACAAACCATATAAACAAGGTCATCTATATTATTCCGGTTCTGGTTATATTTTTAAGTTTTTATTATATATTCCGGCAGAATCTTAATGAGGGGGCTACCTCTTCCGTGGCTGGTGGGGCCCCCCTCACTGCCGGTGTTTTTTTACCGCCGAATGTAAGCGCTTTCAATAATGTAAGTACTTGGCGAAAATTCCTGCCGGCCGGCGTAGAGCAGTTTTTACGCAGTTTTTATTATGCATATTTATCGCCAAGCGAAGGGGAAAGGTTAAGATTGTTTTCACCGCAGGTTTCGGTAACGTCGGTAGTTAAAGCAGAGAATGAATATTATGATAATCCGCATGATCCTTGCTTTGTTGTCAGGGTGAGTTCTAAACATTTTGAGGCTAAGACATATATTTCGGTAATAAACGATAAACCCGATGTTCAACCGGCATTTGGCGGCGTATATTATAACCCTGTCCAGAGACAGGATTTAAGATATCTGGCTAAGACGGCTGACAGGACTGCGGCTTGGTGGGATACTTTCGGCCGGGGTGCCGCTACAGTTATATATGCAGATGAGAATGCTGATAAGGAAAAAGTATTAGCGGAATGGGCTGCCGCATTAGCTAAGGAACGGATTCTGGGATGGCAATATATTGCAACATCTGATTTAGGTACGACCGAAGAAGATATGAATACAATATGGGTTGCAGCTCACCGGGCAGGATTGCGGAAATATTTAAGGCAGTTACTATTTAAACGCGGATATAAAGAAGAGAAAAGCCGGATAGAGCAGGCTTTAGAAGAGGACAATTATAATAATTTAAGCCCTGAACTCCTCTGGAAGGCCGGGCTGTGTTTACCGGCAGCCGGCAGGCCTCATAAAGAAGGCGGGATACCTCCTTTTAGCTGGGATTTAGCCGGCGTGGCGATGACGTCGGGTATTGAAACGATTATTGACTATAGGTATCAATCGGCATTGGAGCAGTTGGAGCAGTATTTGGAGAAGATTCATGATAATCCGGATTATGTAAAAAATATAAAGCGGTTAAGAAGTGCAGAAGACTGGCAGGCTATTTTGACATTAGTAAAGAATCATAGGATGTCTTTAGCACCAGCTGTTGTTATGCAGAAGGAGTCTGATAGTTCATCTGATAGTTTAATTGACAGTTTAAAATGGTTGGTTGCCAGGAATGAAGGGCCGATAAGGGTATTTGTAGAAGGTTTTGGATATACCAGCCGTTCGGTGCTGCGTTCTTTTATCACAGAATTATTCCAGAGCGTAATAATAGTAGGGGTAAGTGATGAACATGGCGGGGTATATAAAGCGGATGGCTTAGACTATGATGTATTGCAGGGTTTGATTCGGCAAAAAGAAGCGGGTGTGCCGGTTAGTGTCAAAGATGATTATAAAGAGGATGATCCTGAAGCTACCGGGGAAATTGTCCGGTTAAACCCGGATGAAATCTTAGCCAAAAATGGAGGGATAGATAAATCAGCGGATATTATTATCCTTGCTGACAGAAGAAATCGTTTAAAAGGCTTGGAAGATGTCAGGAATATAATGCCGGCAGATATCATTATCGAAGCGGTTCCCGGGGTTTTATCTATGGATAGAAAAGTCCGGGGTAGCCAAATAGCCTGGCTTTATGATAACAATATCACATATATTTCTTCGTTATGGGTTAACGGCGGGATTTTGGTAGGCGCCCGGGAGGAGCTGCTTCATCGTTTATTCCCGGAGTTGAACGAACATATTTATAATCTGCATTTACATGTACAGCAGGACGTGCGGGAGTCGGCTGTTGCTATTATGTATGAGGAATTATACCGTTGCCAAGCAAGCGGACAAACTTCTTTTCACGGCTTAAGGGCGTGGGAAGAAGGCAAAAAAGTTGCCCGCGATTTGCGCAGAGCGGAGTTAAACTTATGGAGAAAACTATGGGCAGGGAGTTTAGAAGATAGGCCGGCTGATTTACTCGGGGTTGTTTTGCCTTCACGGCAA
>CAZBZJ010000145.1:0-3925 GCA_964496355.1 uncultured Planctomycetia bacterium
GGAATAAATAGGGTCTTGTCTAACTTAAGCCTATCCCGCACGTACTCCGCTAATATTAAATGCCCTGTATGCGGCGGATTGAATGTGCCCCCGAGTATGCCTAGCTTCATGATAATAAGGATAAAGGAAAAAGGATAAAGGAAAAAACAAAAAATGTTCCTAAAATCTTCATAATACTTTTAAATGTCTTCTCGAAAGTGAACCTTTTTAATAATGCTAGCAAAGATATTCTTTAATTCTTTTGATTCTTGGATTAAATCATCCAGATCTTTATCCTTGTAGATATTTGCATGTTTTATAATTCTTAACCAATAATTAGTTTCCTTAGCTTCGCGAAAACAGATTGCTATTTTATATCTAAAATCTTCTTTACTATATGCACCCTGTGCTTCTTCATAATTAGCGCCTATAGAAGTAACTGATTTTGCTAACTGTTGTTTGACAACGTCATTTTCTCTTGAATATTTAATTTTTTTAATAAAACTGATAACTCTAACGGCGAAATCAAAAGTCCTCTCTTCTAAATCTCGTTTAGTTATAAAGCTACTATCTTTTTTCTCCACTTTTTCCTTTAACCCCTTCGACTCCCCTTCACTTTTACTAAGGGTCACTCAGGGCTTCGCTCACTTTGTTCGCTTCACTTTTTCCTTTTACCTTTTACCTTTTTCCTTTTATTCACGTACCTGCCCGGTGCCTCTCCCTATCCACTTATAAGTGGTCAATTCTTCTAAGCCCATAGGCCCGCGTGCATGAAGCTTATCTGTAGAAATACCTATCTCGGCACCTAATCCAAACTGGTACCCGTCACTAAACCTTGTCGAAAGATTGATAAAACAACAGCCGGAATCAACTCCGGATACAAACTTTTCAGCGTTCTTGCGGTTATTTGTCAGGATACTTTCAGTATGATGAGAACTAAAAGTATTTATATGATTGACAGCCTCATCTACATCCTTTACAACCCGTATAGAAACAATTAAATCCAGGTATTCAGTCTGCCAGTCTTTTTTAACAGCTTTCTTAATACCGGGAATAATCTGACAGGTTTTGGCATCGCCGCGGATTTGAATATTGTATTTATCGAACTCTTTCTTTAAATTAGGTAAAAACTTTTTAGCTATACGGCGGTGCACAAGAATAGTCTCCACAGCGTTACATACCGACGGCCTCTGAACCTTAGCATTGGCACAAATTTTTACTGCTTTGTCTATACTAGCCGATACATCAATAAAAATATGGCATATACCCTTAAAATGTTTTATAACAGGGATTGAAGAAGTCTCTACGACTTTACGTATGAGCGATTCACCACCCCGGGGGATAACCAGGTCAATATACTCGTCTCGTTTTAACAATTCGTTAACAACTTTACGGTCGGTATTCTCAACTATGAAAAAAGGGCTAAATTTTATTCGGCTGCCAGATAAGGACTTTGCTAAAACCTTGCCTATAGCTTTATTAGAATTAGCCGCATCTCTGCCGCCGCGTAAAATTCCTACGTTAGACGTTTTAAACAGCAATCCAATACAATCACCGGTAACATTAGGCCGGGCTTCATAAACAATCAATATAACACCAATAGGAACCCTGACTTTTTGAACCTGCATACCATTAGGCCTTTTATTTTTCCAGAAAACCCTGCCTATAGGATCGGGTAATTTTGCTACTGCTTTTAACGAACTACTCATCTCTTTGAGCCTTTTATCAGTCAACCTGAGCCTGTCGATAAAACTTTTCGCCCTGCCATTCTTTTTGGCAAAATTTAAGTCTTTTTTATTTTCTGCCAGAATATATTTGCTCTCTTTCAAAATAGCTACAGCCATTTTTTTGATAGCCCTGTTTTTTTCTGCAGAAGATAAGCCAGCTAATCTGTAGCTTGCCTCTTTTGCCTTTATCAACATCTCATTAACATATTTACTCATTTCGCTCCTTCAAAACAATACTTCCGTAATTAGGTATTTGGGAAAGATTCCTATAAGGATGGTATTTCCATCCTTGTGCAACCTTAGCAAAATTATCACGGTGAATAACTTCCTTTTCAAGACGCCGTTTCTCCCCCTTAAAGACATCCCAATCGTAATTCACAATGCCGCTTCCTATATAACTGTCTTGCTTATCACAAACTACTACCCTGTCCCCTTTACGAAACCCCTTAGATATTTGAGTTATCCCGACACTCAATAAACTCTTGCCTCTTTCAGACAATGCTTTTTTAGCCCCGTCGTCTACCCAGATAACTCCTTTTATTTTTTTACTATGTATCCAGCGCTTACGGGACTTTTCTATCTGGTCTGCCGGTATAAAAAGCGTGCCTATTTGTTCACCGTCAACGATCTTTGATATCACATTTTTCGTACTGCCGTAAGCTAAGCGAGTCTTAATACCGGAAAGATTTGCTCTAGTAGCCGCCTCCAATTTAGCCTTCAAGCCTCCTTTAGTGTGAGGCTTTTTTAATTTCAGGTCAAGCTCATCTAAATCTTTACCCCGAAGAAATATCTCGGGTATTACCTTTTTTTCTTTATCAAGAAGCCCTTCTACGTCAGAAAGAAGAACCAATTGTTCAGCCCCGGCCAAATCAGCCACTAATTCAGAAAGCATATCATTATCTCCAACTCCTATCTCTTCGTGAGCAACTGCATCATTCTCGTTGATTATGGGTACGATATTCATTGAAATCAACTTATCTATAGTCTTTTTGATATTCATAAACCTTTTACGTTCATTAAAATCATCGCGTGTAAGAAGGATCTGGGCGCATATTCTATCGTAGCGTTTAAATTTTTTATTGAATATATCCATCAACAAAATCTGGCCTAAAGACGATATGGCCATCAAAGTATTCATATTATCAGGCCTTCTCTTATAACCTAATTTATTTAACCCGCAGGCAATAGCTCCGGAACTGACTATAATAACCTTATAGCCTTTATCCTCAACACTTTTTATGTCCTTGACCAATTGCGATACTACCTTAGGATTCAGTCGACCCTTAGGAGCTATAACGCTTGACCCTATTTTCACTACCAGGATATTATTTTTCTTCATCTTAGCCGCTGTTCGATTATGGAAAAAACCTTATCGGCCAGCTTTTCGACCCCTTTATTTTCTAAAGCGCTGACCGGCATGTAGGCACCACCGATAATATTTTTGTTTATTGTATCTATTTTGTTAACTATCATCAAGCTATATTTATTTTTGTAATCGCTTGCCCTTTTTTCCAGTATTTTCCGCAGGTTTTCATATTGTTCCTTGACTTTCCCGGCAGATGCATCAAGTAAAAAGATAATGACCTGTGCCCGGTATATGTGCTTAAGGTACTTCAATCCGGGCGCCGGCTTAGAAGTTTCGCTTAAAAGAGCCGGCAATTCCAAGATAGTAAAACTTCTATAATCTTTTTTTACTACCCCCCAAACCGGGGTTACCGTAGTAAATATAAATTCGGATGTCAGAGGTTTTGCATTTGTAAGGCCGGATAAAAGCGTTGATTTACCCGAATTAGTTGCGCCTACTATAACCACATCCGCCGGAATCCGGTAATCAAGCATAATTTTCTTACTTTCACCCGGCTTTGGCGGTATAGTAAATTTACGTTTATAATTCCCTTTTCCGCCGGCACCTCCGGAAGCTATTCTTACAGCCTTATTTATATTAAAAAAATCATAGATAATTTCGCCTGCACTATTTCTGATTAGAGTAGCTTTGGGTATATGCAGTATTATATTATCTCCTTTTTTTCCCTTTTTCTTCCGTGACGACCCGGGCTCTCCCTTTTGAGCAACAATCTTCTTACGATTGGAAAAAAAAGATAAGTCAAATATATTCGGGTCGGCCTTAAAATATATATCCCCCCCTTGCCCTCCGTCACCGCCGTGATATATAAACTTACCGCTTATTTTATTTCTCGCAGCTGATCCCTCACCGCCAG
>CAZBZJ010000146.1:0-2233 GCA_964496355.1 uncultured Planctomycetia bacterium
TTAGCCTCTTTATTATCGATTACCATTATGCTGGGATTTGCCAGAATCTTAGTCTCGGTTACCTGGTCGAGCATTTTTAAAGAAGCTGTAAAACCATCTGCATCGACATCGCCGACAGCGATATTTCCGAAGATAGAAGACGGAGTTATAGTAGGAGCGAACGAACCAACAAACTGTAAATCTCTAAACCCCCTGAATATTCCCTGCCAATCTATGCCGCGGTCAAAAGAAGGGTTCAACGTTATCTTTAAAATCCGGGCTTCTATATGCACGGCTCGCGTCTTCTGGTCTAAGGCTTCAATAATCTGTTCTACCTCCTTCATCCTATCAGGAAACGCTCTTATTACCAGTTGATTCGACCGGGCATCGGGTTGAACCGAACCTACAGCTTTATTATCCAGTTTAGCTCTTAGTTTATTCGCCACATCTTCGGCATCCGCATACCTTAACTCAAACACCTTAAGCGCCACAGGATGGTCTATTTTTTCTATCGTTCCAAGCATTTCTTCGATTTTATCTGCCGTATCAATCATTACTACTGTACCGGTATCTTCGTCTATAACTATCCGGCCTATATCACTTTTTATATTTTTCAAAGCTTCAAGGACATAAGCGGGCTTTGCATACCGGAGGTAAGTTATCTTAACATTCCGTTTATCGCTGAATCTCTCGCCGAACATACCAGAATAATCAGACTCAGACATAACATGTATTATATTTTCACCCATTATCCTGTAGGCTAAACTGTTTGCTATAGAGATAATATCCATCGCATCTTTAATTGATACGCTTTTAAGATATAAAGTGACTCTGCCCGAAACAGTCTTGCTTATAGAAATATTGAAGTTGCCTTTAACTCCCAAAAACTTATATACATCTACAACATCCATATCGCGTAAATCCAGTGATATTTCTTTTTGAAGCTTTTCTTCAAGCTCAATTTCCTTGCTCGTTTGTTCCCGTGCAAACACATAAAGCGGATTGGAATTTAAAATAAAAAGAATGGACACAAAAACTATAATACGGGCACTTGTAAAACTTTTTAAAACACTCCTCACCTTAACTCTACCTCCTGATCCCGGAAAGCTAATAGGACACTTTCCGGCAGTATGCCTTTAATTATAAGACTTGTCTTTGAAACCTTATCGCCTTCCTGTAAAAAATAAGTGAGTTTTTTTTTGCTATGCTCTATCATTACATAACGATCGGCCGAATCAGGCGCCCAGGAGATACCCACAACTTTTAAGTCCTGCACCATATCCTCAATGTTATATTCAGGGACCTTTTTCTCTACCACTTTCTCTTTTTTCTCTTCAACAAAAGGAATAAAAATATTCCGTTCGGCAAACCGGTCTTTATAATAGACAAGCCGTTTGAGGCCTGGCTTTACTGCATCTATTTTTTTCGCATTCTCAGAAGAAGAAATTTTGAATTCCGGCAGATTGTTTATCCTGTTTATCCCGTGAATAAAAACCAACACATACCAGATTACGAAAACCATAATGACTATAAGAAGCCCCTTATTTATAAGTGAGGGATTAAGCTCTATACTTCCGGCCGACACTTTCTGTTTGAATTCATCTAGAAGAAAACTTAACCGGCTTTGAATAGAACTTATATTTCGCGCACCCGTATGCCGGGCGGATTTCTCAGATCCGTTTTCTTTGCCTGGGCCCGATTCAATAGTTTTTAATAATTCTCTTTCGGCGGTATCACCATTTTCTGCCATTTCGACCCCGAATCTCTTTCGACAACTTCCGATAATAATTCTTTATCCACAACAGCCTTGGTCTTACTCATCACCAAAGCCCGCAAACATTTATGGCATAACCTGATTATGCTGCGCGGATACCCTTTTGTATAGTAGTATATTTCCTTCACAGCTTCATCTAAAAACATATACCTTCTTTCTTTATAGCCGGCTTTTCGTATCCGGTATTCGATCATTTCTTTTGTTTCTTCAAACCCCAAAGGATTTAACGTGAATTTAAAATCTATACGATCATAAAAATTCGGGCTCTGTACCAACCTGGAATATAGTTCCATCTGCCCTAAAAGAATAAGTTGAATTAACTTATATTCATTAGTTTCATAATTTAACAGGATTCTTAATGATTCCAGGGTTTCATCGGATATTTTCTGGGCTTCATCTATTATCAATACAATAATCCTGTTTTCGTGAAGGTTTTTGTGAAGGAGGAATTTTTCAAACGAATCCCTTATATCGGAAACA
>CAZBZJ010000146.1:2243-3901 GCA_964496355.1 uncultured Planctomycetia bacterium
ATTTAAGTTCTTGAGTAAAAGGGGCTTCGTAATTTTTAACTAAAGAATACAGGAACTCTTTTTCACTTTCAAAAGAAGGATTTAAGATGACATGAAAATAAAAATCTTCGCGTTCGCCTAATTCTTTAACGAGTTTTCTAGACAGGCTGGTCTTACCTGTGCCGATATCACCCAGAATAACACTCAGGCCCCGGCGTAAACGAAGCTCGATCAGCATATTAGTAAGGGCCAAATCATATTCCCGCGACATATATAAAAAATCGGGGTCGGGACTTGTAGAAAAAGGCTCGCTTTGGAAACCTAAAAGTTTATAATAACTCATTCTTTATCCGCCTCCCGCCAAATTCTAAACTACTATTTACATTAAACAACTTATTGTAAAAATCCTGTTTCGAGATATAGATTATCTAATTTATATTATAATATTCAGGTTTTCATTGTCAAATTAATAAAAATATAAATATAATATATAGAGTGGGAGTAAGGCGGGGAGAATTAACCTATAATTTGAAAAACTAATATTGCATAGTCTCCCAATCAAATTTATTGTGGAAAACTTCAATCAATTCAAAATCCGGATCTATTTTATATACAGAGATATGCCCTGCCGCCGCTGTTTGATTCCGGCAGATATTCACATCGCGTTTTAGCTCGATATAACGCGGGTAGAATTTTTTAAGAGGCAATGAAATATTTGACCTAGCTATAGCAAGAACATAATCAGCTTCTGCGAGAGCTTTATGTAAATCAACGCCAGCATTAATCTTCGCCGCACCTGTCTTCTCTATAACTATCTTAGAAAAATCTAGTGTAGACCGGCTGCCGGTGAGAAGGAGAACTTTTTCATTCCGCAAATCCGGATATTTGGGATGATCAGCTCCGTAGGTTAAACTCGAAGCTGTTATGCCCAGGCCTAAGAACAAGCACCCCAAAAATTTAGAGAAATTCACTGGCTCCATATACTCCCATTTGCCATATTCATTATAGCATTACTACTCTGGAAAAGAAAAGGATAAAATAAGGAAAATCGGGGAAATATGGCCGGCGCTTTACTGACAAGCTTCTCCAAATTAATCTCAGGTTCAATTTTCAGACAGGCTTTGGCTACATTTAAGAAAAAAAACGGGGCCGATGGGATTTGAACCCACGATCACCGGATCGACAGTCCGGGGTCTTAAACCAGGCTAGACGACGACCCCTAATTAGTTCTTAGTTGATGGTTCTTAGTTGATAGTTCTTGGTTGTTAGTAATATGAGAAAATCTGATTTTACACAAAATATCAAATAAGTCAATCATTTATTATCTGTTATCCAAAAACTATAAACCAGGAACTATGAACTAAAATGGGCGGTGCAGGGATCGAACCTGCGACCTTCTGAATGTAAGTCAGACGCGCTCCCGGCTGCGCCAACCGCCCAATAGCTTAACTCCCCATTTCCCACCTACGCGGTGGGATTTTTTATCTGTCGCTAATCGCCGTAACCTCTTTCTAACATCTGTAATCAACGAAGTTAATAATACCAGATTTTTTCTGGAAATCAACCCTTTCAGCCACATTCAGCGGTTTGGCGCTGAACGGCCAAAGTATCAAACATACAAATAATTTAGACTTTCGGTAAAGATAACCAAGCAAAAATCATTACAAATAGCGCGACAG
>CAZBZJ010000147.1:0-3858 GCA_964496355.1 uncultured Planctomycetia bacterium
CTTCTAACTTCTAACTTCTAACTTCTACCATCTACCATCTAACTTCTAACTTCTAACTTCTAACTTCTGTCTTCTCATCCTACTATTGGCAATCACAGCCTGCCCTACCGAAATCCCGGAATCGTTACAGGGAATTTTACTATGAGTGTAAACTTCCAGATTATTCGCGTTCAGTTCTCCGCATAAACCCTCTACTAAAAAAATATTCGCGAAAACCCCGCCCGATAAACAAACCCGGTTAATTCCGGACTCCTGACGTATTTTTTTTATCAGCCTGACGGTAACCTCAATGACCGCCTGATGAAATTTATAAGAAATACGCCCTTTTTTCACGCCTGATCTTAAATCTTCTATAATCTCTTTTATGGTTTTATCATAATTAATAATCCATTCGCCTTGCTGAGCCCGGGTTATTTCGAAACGATATATATCAGACGGCTTTTTTGCCGGGATTACCTGTTCTAAACTTATCTCCGCTTGCCCGGTGTAGCTGGCATTATTACATAAACCTAAAATAGACGATATCCCCGCAAACAATCTGCCCATACTTGAAGTTAAAGGAGAATTGACCCGGTTCGAAACCATATCTATAACAAATTCTTTATCTTCTGATAGTATATCGGAAAAAAGGTTCAATTCTTTTACAACGTTAAAGGTGTCTTCTCGATAAATCTTATATAACAAGGCCAATCCCATCATCCAGGGATTTTTAACGGCGGCTTCGGCTCCGGGCTGTTGAACATAATCCAAATGAGCTGCTCTATTAAACTTTTTTTCATTACAGGCTAAAACTTCTCCGCCCCATATATTTTTATCTGTACCGTATCCTGCGCCGTCAAAAGATATACCTAACACTTCACCGCTGATGTTATTATCTGCCATACACGATACTATATGAGCGTGATGGTGTTGTACCGGAATTAAAGATATACTTTTTGTTTCGGCAAATTCTTTAGCAAACTTGGTCGTATAATATTCTGGATGCATATCACATGCCACTGATTGAGGAATTATGCCGAAAATATCCATAAAATGGCTCACCGCATAATGGAAAGAATCAACACATGATAACGTGTCTAAATCACCCAGATAATGGCTCATAAAGACCTGGTTATTTTTAGCAACAGATATGGTATTTTTTTGATGTGCGCCTACGCTGATTAACTGCTGCCTAAAATTAAAGTTTGTCTTTAGAGGTAGTGGCGTATAACCGCGCGCCCTTCTAATAAGATATTCCTGTTCATTAGACTCATTTAAATTTACCGTTGTTGCCACCGAATCGTCGCACTGTATATGAATTTTACGGTTATGGACAAGAAAGAAATCGGCAATCCCTTTTAGTTTTTCGAAAACTTCGTCATCCTTATAAATTATACTCTCCGAATTTATATTCCCGGATGTCATAATTAAAGGCTCATCGATAAAACGGAATAATAGATGATGTACCGGCGTATACGCAACCATAAACCCTAACTTTTTCTGATTAGGAGAAATGTTTTCCGGTAACCGGCAATCGCCTTTCTTAGATAATAGTACTACAGGCGCTTTAAAAAACCCGATAAGCTCTTCCTGCTTAGAAGTTACTATACAGTATTCTTTAACCATCGCGATATTTTTTGCCATTAACGCAAAGGGTTTAGCCGGCCGTTTTTTTCTCAACCTCAGCTTTTCTACTATTTCTTTATGCCTGGCCAGACAAGCAAGTTGATATCCACCAATACTCTTAATTGCGCATATATAGCCTTTTTTTAATAATTCAGCTGTTTTTTCTATTGCCGTTATTGATCCTGCCGCTATATTTGCCTCTTTATCCTTTAAAAAAATCGCAGGGCCGCACTTAAAACAGGCGTCAGGCTGGGCATGGAACCTCCTGTCGGTAATACTCTCGTATTCCTGCCGGCATTCGGCGCACATATTAAATTCTGCCATAGTCGTCTTGTCCCGGTCATAAGGAAGGCCTTTTATAATGGTAAATCTCGGGCCGCATTGAGTGCAATTAATAAAAGGATACAAATACCGCCGGTTCTGCAAAGCAGTCATTTCTGCAGAACAATCTTTGCAGGCAGCAATATCAGGTAAGACTACGGTATTATTATCCGGATAGGTTTCGGAATCCAGGATTTGTAATTCTTTATATCCGAGAAAAGAATCTTCACGGATCCTAATATCATTTATATCCGATAGCCGGGGCTTCTGTTCATGCAGTCTGCTAAGGAACAAATCTGTAAATTTTTTATTAACTTCTATATCCAACACCACTCCCGAAGAAGTATTACGGATAATTCCCAATATCCCGAACTCCCTGCACAGGTTGTAAAGAAACGGCCTAAACCCGACTCCTTGTACAGATCCGGATAACCTTATTATCTTGCGTTCGATAACTGCCATATATATTTTCTGCTGCTTTTACGACTTGGGGTTAAAGCTTCATACGAATATTACCATACTTTTAGGTTATTTTAAAAGGTTTAATCTGGCAAGATATTATAATATGCGGTAAGCCGATTTATCGGCAATAATGCTTATCGTAATATTCTCTTTACAACATCTAACAGTTCTTCTTTTTCGAACGGTTTAGGGACAAAATGTATATTGCCTATTTTACTGCCCGTAACATATCCGTCCTGCACCTCGGTCTCTTTAACCGACCCGGTCAGGTACATAATCGGCATGTTACAAGTCTGCTCGTCTTTTTTTAACATATCTGTTACCTCTACGCCGTTAGTACCCGGCATTTTGATATCCAGTATTATCATATCAGGCGAATGCTCTTTTGCTAATTCCACCGCCCGGACGCTTTGGGAAGACTTAACAACCCGGTACCCCTCTTCGCTTAAGAACCGCTCGACTATATCGAGGGTATCCTCATCGTCGTCAATAATCAGAATCTTTCTTGTATCCATAACAGCTAAGAATTTAAATAATCGTCCAATTAAATGCTACCATATTACCATAAAAGCAAACAACTACAAAATAATTATTATAATTAGTAATTTCAGGGCCTATTCGCAAATTCTAACCTGTAAAGTTACATTTCAGGTCACACCTCAGATGTAACTTTACAGATAATCCAATTCATACCGGCTTTGCTGCCTCTCAGGCAAAAGAGAAGCCTTTACCTGGCTCTGTTCTGCCATGTCAGTATATATTGAAGTTACCTTTATAAAAGCCAGGATGATTAAGATTAAAAACACTATAAGAAATAATATTGAAAGAACGGGAGCTTTCTTCTTTTCCTTCTTTGGCTCTTTGTCTTCTCTTTTTTCTCCTTTTTGCTCTGATTCCGGTTTTTTAAAACCTGCCGGTTTTTCAGGCTCACCCTCTTGCTGACCAATAATATCTTTATCGCCCTCTTTAGTAGATGGCGGTTTTACCCGCTCCGGGCTCACCGCGCCCTTATCCGGTGAAACCTTCTCAGCTCCGGCAGTATCTTCGTTAGAATCCGAAGGTGCAGGCTCTGCCTTCTTTGGACGGGTTTCTTTACTAACGTAAGTATCTGAGGAATCCAATATATCTTGTAATTTACCTCTGCATTCGGCACATTGGGCAAGATGTTCTTCGACTTTAGAATTATCTTCTTCATTCAATGTATGGGCTATATACTCTAAAAGTTTGACTTGGACTTCATCGCATTTTTTCATATACCGCCTCTCTTATGCGTTTGTTAGGTTTGTTGGGTTTTTGAGCCGACTTTTCTTCGTTTTAACTTACCGCTGGGTATAATCTCTACAATCTCGCGAACCTTAATTTTAAAAATAACTACATCTTCCGGCAAATCCTCTTCAATGTTCTTATGCCCCTCCTCTTTCCTAACACCATCAATAACACGAAACACCGAAAAATCTATCTTCCGGCTAC
>CAZBZJ010000148.1:0-3800 GCA_964496355.1 uncultured Planctomycetia bacterium
ATCTCTATAGGTCCGGTATTCATAGCTCAGGCAACACAGCAATCTGCCGCAGATACCCGATATTTTTGTAGGGTTGAGCGGTAAGTTTTGCGCTTTTGCCATTTTAATAGTTACCGGCTCGAAATTTTTCAAGAAATTTTTACAGCACAGGGGCCTTCCGCACGGCCCGACACCGCCGAAAAGGCGGGTTTCGTCTCTTACTCCGACCTGGCGCATTTCGATTCTGGTCTTGAATATCTTTGCTAAATCTTTTACCATATTCCGGAAATCTACTCTTGCTTCGGAAGTAAAATAAAAAATTATTTTTGACCTGTCATAAGAATATTCCGCGTCAATAAACTTCATGTCGAGTTTATGTTCTTTTGCTTTCTCTTCGCAGGTTTTCAGAGCTTTTTTAGTTTGTTCGAGGTTTTCTTGGACCTGTTCTAAATCCTCCATATTCATTATCCGGATAATCTTTTTATAGGATTTTTTGGATTCGTCGGAGATCTCTTCGGGTTCTGATACGGCTTGGCCGTAATCTATGCCCCGGTCGGCTTCTACTATTAAGTAATCGCCTATGTTGATATCCATATCCGCGTATGAATAATGGTTTATCGAACCTACTTTACGTAGTTTGACTGCTATGCTTCTCATAAGATACTCCTGATTAAATTGTTAGCAAGATTTATATTTATGTTGTCAAAAGCCTGGTTAATTAGAAAAAGGTTATCCATTTTATCTATTATATTACTTGAATTGTATCGTTTTTGGTACTTTTCTATTTTATCTTTTAAATCGGTATTGGTTATCAGTTCCGGCAAGCCGGCCTTTAGTAATAAGGAGTCTCTTAAGAAGGACAAAAGCATTAGTGTTGTTTCTTTTAAATCGTCACGTTTACGCTCGTTAACGTTAAGATAACGGGGAGCCGGAGCGAAAATATCTTTACGTTTAGTAAGATAATTTGTTGATAAGAGGTCATTGATACGAGAAAGGTTGCCGCTCGACATTCTAACCAGAAGTTTTGGGTCGATATCATTACTGGTTTTTTCTGCGGCATACTTCATTGCTTCATTATATTTTAGCGAAAGCCAAATCTTATGTGCCCGGGAACGTACAGTCGCTAGTAGATTCTGAGGTTGAGCTGTTATTAGAAAGAAAACAGTATTTTGGGGCGGTTCTTCCAGGATTTTCAAAAAAGAATTAGATGCTGCCGGTGTTAGCTTGTCGGCTATATCGATAATCACGATTTTATACAGTGAGAGGAATTTTTTTATATATATTCTGGCCCGCATATCGCGTATGGTGCTGATGCTTATTGACTTATCCGGTTCGATTTCTATCACGTCAGGATGTGCCTTTTTCTGAATCTTATAACAGTTGTCACATTCACCGCATATATCGTTTGCGCCGGCAGAACAGTTCAACATCATTGCTATATACCGGGCAACTTTTTTCTTTCCGATACCTTCATTGCCTGAAAAAATATAAGCATGAGCCAGCCTGTCTTTTTTACGGAGGGTTTTGAAATAATTGATTACGTTTTTATGCCCTATAAGGTTTTGTGAATACATTTTTACTTTTTAATATGTTTAATATTTCTTCTTTAGTGCCTTTTTCATTAGAAGCGTTAATTATTTTAACCCGCTGCGGTTCATGTTTTGCTAATTGTATGTATCCTTTTTGCAGCTTTTTATGAAACACCATATTCCTTTTTTCTATGCGGTCTTTTTTGCGTTTAATCCGCAAAAGGCCTTCTTTAGGCGGCACTTTTAGTATAAAAGTCAAATCAGGCATGATGCCAAAAGCCGCATACTGTAAAATCGGTTTTATGGCGTTTGGGTTTAACCCTAATCCGTATCCCTGATATACCAGTGTCGAATCTGAAAACCGGTCGCATATAACCACTTGTTTCTTTTGTAGTGCCGGCAATAATTTATCTTCGACAAATTGAGCCCGTGCGGCTAAATAAAGAAAAAGTTCGGTTCTTGGGTATATTCGGCCTTTGTTATGAAGCAGGATATTTCTTATTTTTTCTCCTAACCGGGTTGAGCCGGGTTCATAAAAAATCTGGAAGTTAATTTTTTCTTTTTTAAGTATACCGGCCAGGTGTTTTATATGCGTACTTTTACCGCTTCCTTCTCCTCCTTCGAAGGTAACAAAGTATGCTTTTTTATTTATTCTCATTATTGCCCGTTTCTTTAAACACCCAACGGGTTTGGCCGCCGGGCATATCCTCGAGGATAATACCTTCTTTTTTCAATTCATCTCTGATTTTATCAGCTTCTTGAAAGTTCTTTTTTGCTCTCATCTCGTTTCTTAAAGCTATTTTCTGGCCAATCTCTTTATCGGTAAGCCCTGTATCCGGCTTTTCCGCGGTTTTTTCTATATGGCTATATATTCCGAATACATCAAGTATGCCGGCTAACAGCGTTTTTGCCTGGTTAAAAAAAACATCATCTTTATATCCTGATTCCCATTTTTTGTTTACTTCGGCGATCAGGTCGAAAATCACTGAAAACCCAGCCGGAAAATTAAAGTCATCGTCCATATATTCTATAAACTTTTGGTAAATCTCATGAATTTTGCCGGTAGTAAATTTATCTTCGCCTTCTGCTACTATATTATATTTTTTCAGCCGGCTCCAAAACTGGGTAATCCGCTTTTTTATCGTCGATATTTCAGTAAGTTTTTCCTGATTAAAATCAAGTGAACTTTTATAATGAGCAGACAGATAAAACATTTTTAAAGCCAGCGGCGAATATTTTTTTACCGCATCTTTAATTGTAACGAAATTATTAAGTGATTTTGACATTTTCTGGGCATTTATAGTCAGTAATCCGTTATGTATCCAGTAGTTCGCAAAAGGTTTACCGGTTAGGCATTCACTTTGCGCTATCTCATTTTCATGATGCGGAAACACCAAGTCCTGGCCGCCGGCATGTATATCGAGAGTCTGGGTTCGAAGATATTTTAAGCTCATTACGCTGCACTCAATATGCCATCCGGGCCTCCCCTTTCCCCAGGGGCTGTCCCAGTAAGGTTCATCCTCTCCGGATTTTTTCCATAAGGCAAAATCTAAAGGGTCTTTTTTGTCGGGATTAGGTTCAATACGGACAGAGTTAAGCATAGATTCTATACTCTGGCCGGATAATTTACCGTATTCCTTGAATGACCTTACCCGGAAATAGACGTTTCCGTTGACCTGGTAAGCATAATCTTTATCGATTAAGCCTTTTATATGGCGGATTATATCAGGAATATTCTTGGTTGCTCTGGGTTCTTCGCCTTCTTTATCTGTAATACCTTTTCGGATGCCAAGCGATTCGAGGTCATGGTTATAACCGGCGATATATTTTTCGGCAAGTTTGCACCAATTGACTTGAAGTTTTTTCGAACGGTTGATTATCTTATCGTCTATGTCGGTGATATTTCTAACAAATTCTACCCGGTAACCTTTAAATTCAAGGTATCGGCGGATAACTTCGAAATTATACAAAGACCGGGCGTGTCCGATATGGCAGTCGTCATATACGGTTACTCCGCAGGTGTAGATTTTGACGATTCTGTCGTTCTGCGGCTTAAATTCCTCTTTCTTGCGGGTTAAGGTATTGTATATTTTTAACATCTGTCACCGTTTCCCACCGCGTAGGTGGGAATTCCCACCTACGCGGTGGGAAACTTCAATGCACGTAATAGAGATTATACAGTTTTTTAAAAGAGTATTCAAGATTGTTCTTATATAAGTAACGTCAAGGACTATTCACAAATTCTATTTGCAGCCTTTAAGCTGTAAAGTTACACCTGAGGTCACACCTCAG
>CAZBZJ010000149.1:0-3764 GCA_964496355.1 uncultured Planctomycetia bacterium
ATAATATAAACAGTAATTTCGGTTATTTAAAAAATAATCAGGAAAGGATCGAGCGTACTTTCAAAGAAGAAATGACCCAAAACCGGCAGGAGTTAAGTTCAAATGCCAGTAGAGACCGGCAGGAACTGATGGGAACTTTAGAAAAACGATTAGGCGAATCATTTACTCAGGTAAGTCAAAGGTTAGAGTCGGTATATAGAGGTTTAGGAGAAATGCAGAATTTAGCTTCGAATGTGGGTGATTTGAAGAACTTACTCTCTAATGTAAAAATTCGCGGCGGCTGGCGAGAAGTGCAGCTGGGTATGTTATTAGAACAGATTTTAACTCCGCATCAATATGCTAAAAATGTAGTCACAAAAAAGGGGAGTAACGAAAGAGTAGAGTATGCTATAAAACTTCCCGGCAGAGATAAAGACCAGAAGAGTCACATCTGGCTGCCTATAGACGCTAAATTTCCCCAGGAAGATTATCAGCGTTTATTCGAAGCCCAGGATAAAGCTGATTCGGACTTAGCTGAAAAAGCGATCAAACAGCTGGAAATAAGAGTTAAGGCCGAGGCAAGGGATATAAGAGATAAATATATTGACCCGCCTCATACTACTGATTATGGTATATTATTTTTACCTGTTGAAGGATTATTTGCCGAGGTCCTACGCCGGCCGGGACTATTCGATTTTTTACAACACGATCTCCGGGTGGTAGTTACCGGCCCTACAACGCTTGCGGCTTTATTGAATAGCTTGCAGATGGGGTTCCGGACTTTAGCTATAGAAAAGCGGTCCAGCCAGGTATGGCAGCTTTTAGGGGCGGTTAAAACAGAATTTTCTAAATTCGGCGATATCCTTGATAAAACCAAGAAAAAAATGCAGGAGACTATCAATACTATTGATACGGCTTCTTCTAAGACGCGCAATATACAGAGAAAGCTGAGTAAGGTCGAACAGTTTTCGCCTGCTGAGGAATCTTCAAAGCTAAAAAACAGTAGCCGCGTAAGTATCGATAGTCAGGACGAAATTGGCGAAGATGAGAGTTGATGTACGAGTAGTTCCGCGCGCCAGAAAAGAAAGAGTTGAAAAGTTCGGTGAAGGGTTTAAAGTCTATGTTTCGGCACCTGCATCCGGAGGCAAAGCTAACAAACGCTTAGAAAAGGTTCTTTCTGTTCACCTTAAAGTAAAAAAGTCTTCTCTCAATATAATAAAAGGTGCTAAATCCCGGGATAAGGTCGTGGAGATAAGATAGAGGATTATGGGATAAGGATTATGGGGTAAGGATTAAGTGGTATGGATTAAGTGGTATGGAGTAAGTGGTATGGATTAGGGAAATATCACTTAATCCTTACCACTTACCCCTTAATCCTAAGAACAGTTGCGGATTGCGGGTTAAATCGGATGTGTCCCGAATTAAAAGATGGGTTTAATTGAGCAGAAAGGCGTATATGTTTTTGAAGAGTTCGAAGAGCTGGGAGTTGTAGCCGGTTTTACCGATAAGAGGTTTGCCGGTATTGATATTGAGGCAGATTTTAAAAAAGTTTCCGAATATCTCGATATTACTTATGATAGGATAGTCTATCTTGAACAAGTACACAGCAATAATATAGTCTTACCTGAATCAACTGCGAATCTTTATAAAGGCGACGGATTAGTCACCTTTCGAGAAAACGAAGTTCTAGTTGTACGGACAGCCGATTGTCTTCCGGTATTTATCTGTGATTGTGATAATAGGTTTGTGGGCATGATTCACCTGGGCTGGCGTCCGGCTAAATCAGGTATTATAGATAATTTTATTCGTCTGGCCGGGACAGAATGGAAATTGAATTTTAAAGATTTGTTTGCAGGGATCGGGCCGGGGTTAAGAGATTGTTGTTTCGAGGTAGGGGAAGAATTTTTAGGTTATGATTGTTTTAAAGAGTATATTTGTAAGAGAAACGGCAAATACTTTTTGGATTTAGCGGTGTTTATGAAGAATAAATTTATCCAGGCCGGATCCGGGGATAATTTTTTAGATACCGGTATTTGCAGCGCCGAAGACGAATCTTTTTATTCTTACCGCCGCAATAAAACTGCCAACCGGACTCTCTCTTTTATAATTAATAAATAATACCGTTCTAAGAACCAACAACCAAAAACTAAGAACGAACTAACTGCTATTTACGTTATTATTTTAGTGGCGAATACCAAAAAACCTGTATGGGAAGGTATACGCTGTTCCGGGCGGGTTTTACCTTTTCTAACTAATATCCGTCTGGTTAAGATTTCCAAAGTTTCTATATTCACAAATCCTTTTTCTTCCAATGAAAATACGGTTTGAGTTAATTGTTCGAAAGTAGGACAGATGGTAGCAAACCTTCCGGCAGGTTTTAAGGATTTGTAGGCAGCATCGATTAATTTCCAGGGGCTGCCTATATCTATCATTACAAAGTCTACATCGGTTTCGTCGAACCGGCCTTCTATCTCTTTTACTTTAAACTCTACATATTTGTCTAAACCATACTTTTCTATATTCTTTTTAGAGTTTTCTAAGAACTTTTTCCGTTTTTCATAAGTATATATCCGGCCTGTTGGCTGTATAAAAGTAGCTATTGCTATGGTTAACCCTCCGGAGCCTGTTCCGCACTCTACGACTTTTGCTCCGGGAAAAATCCCTGACTTTAGAAGGATCATTCCTACATCTTTAGGATAAATTATCTGTGTTTCTCTGCGGATTTTCATTATTAAATCGTTTAGGCAGGGTTTTAATATATAGAATTGTTCGTTTAGGTTAGTTTTAACGGTATCACCGAAATTTTTATCTTTTAGTAAAGATAATTCAATGTGCCCTTTATCGGTATGGAATCGTTTATCGCTGACTTTGACTAAAAAATTTCTTTTCGCGTCATTATACAAAAGTATTAGTTCATTGTCTTTAATCATAGACAAGATATTAGCACTTTTACCCTTATTAGACAAGCGTTTCCTTAGCTAATGCGACAAAACAAGCCGGACCTAAAATGTCGCATTAGCTTTGATGTTAAGCGAATAATTCTTGATATTACTCAGGATAAAGGAAGATTTGCATTATTCAGTATTCAGGAGTACAATTATATATCCTGATATAATTACCCAATGCAGATAAAGCAGGAGGCTGGAAATGAAAGTTATAGTAATATACTATTCCCGCGGCGGGGTAACTAAGAAAATGGCCGAAATTATAACCCAGGAGCTAAAAGACCTGTCTTTAGAGGTTGATTTATTCGGCGTAGATAAAGTAAATCCGAAACAGCTCCTTGATTACCAGGGCATAATTGTAGGTTCGCCTACATATTATGGTACTGTATGCGCCGAGATTAAAGAGCTGTTGGATAAGAGCGTTTCTTTTCATGGGAAATTAGACGGTAAAGTCGGAGCGGCATTTACTTCGTCAGCAAACGTGGGAGGAGGGAATGAAACAACCCTCTTATCGATTCTTGAAGCTATGTTGATTCACGGTATGGTTATACAGGGCGATTGGCAGGGTGACCATTATGGGCCAGTAGCCGTAAGCAGCGTTGATGAAAGGGCCAGAAAGAACTGTTTAAGGTTTGCTAAGAGATTTGCTGATTTGATTAAGAATAAGATGAAAGTGGATATTTGTTAAGTAATTATGTATATAATCGTTTACGTAACTGTTCCTGATAAAGAAACCGGCGTTAAAATAGCACAGTATCTCTTGAACGAGAGGCTGTGCGCCTGCGTAAATATAGTAAGAGATGTAGAATCTTTTTTCTGGTGGGATAATAAGATTAACCG
>CAZBZJ010000150.1:0-867 GCA_964496355.1 uncultured Planctomycetia bacterium
AGGCAGGGTTCAATCAGCTGCTTTAATGTTTATGGTTGACAGAGAAAAAGAGATAAAAAAGTTTATTCCGAAAAAATATTATGTATTAGAGGCAACTTTTGAATATAAAGGCCAGAGGTTCACGGCAAAATTTCATAAAGATAAATCGGGCAAGAAAAAGATAGAAGATAAGCAGGAGGCAGAAAAGCTTAAAATACTTATTTCAGAAAATGATTTTGTAGTTAAAGATAACATCAAAAAGACTTCTCTACGTAAACCTTACCCGCCTTTTATAACTTCTTCCTTACAGCAGGAAGCATTTAGAAATTTAAGGTATTCTTCGTCAAAGACCATGGTGGTTGCTCAAAAATTGTATGAAGGCGTGGAGCTTATCGGTAAACAGACAACAGGTTTGATAACCTATATGCGTACCGATTCTTTTCAGATAAGCGGACAGGCGAAAAAAGCAGCCAAACAGTTTGTAACTGACTATTTTGGGCAGAATTATCTGGCACAAAAAGAATACAAGTATAAAGCTAAACGCCGTGCACAGGGTGCGCATGAATCTATAAGGCCTACTGATATAAAGTTAAAGCCCCATGATATTGAAGACTCTTTAATGCGTGATGAATATGCTTTGTATGAACTTATTTGGAAAAGGTTTGCAGCTTGTTTTATGAAAGAAGCTAAATTACAGAACCAGCGTTTGATCTTGGAATGCGAAGGTTATGAATTTCTATCTGCAGGAACAAAACTTTTATTTGACGGCTTTTTGAAAATTTATCCTGAGAAGGTAAAGGAAGAAATTTTGCCGGATTTAGGTAAGGGAGAGAAGATTAGGTGCGTAGAGGTAAAATTAGAAGAAAAAAGCACTTTACCGCCTCCCAG
>CAZBZJ010000150.1:877-3759 GCA_964496355.1 uncultured Planctomycetia bacterium
GATAAAGGCATAGGCCGCCCTTCGACTTATGCGCCTACCATATATACTTTAATTTCACGTAATTATATAAGGCGCGAAAAGGGGAGTTTTATCCCCACAGATCTGGGTATGGTAGTTATAGATCTATTGATGAAGTGTTTTCCTAATATCCTGAATGAAAATTTCACCGCACAGATGGAAGAAGAGCTGGATTTAATTGAAAAAGGGAGTATAGACTGGCATAAAGCTCTTAACGATTTTTACCCGGAATTTAGAAAGACTTTAGATGAAGCCGAGAAGAATACCGATAAATATCTGGAACCCGCCGGGCGCAAATGTGATGTATGCGGTAAAGATATGGTTATTCGCTATTCGAGAAAGGGCAGGTTTATAAGTTGTTCAGATTACCCTAATTGTAAGAACGCTTATACTTTAACGACCGGAGTGCCCTGCCCGGAATGCAAAGAGGGCGAATTAGTCGAGCGCAGAAACCGAAAAGGACAGAGGTTCTACGGGTGTTCGCGGTTTCCGAAATGCAGGTATACTACATCTAATCTACCGGAAAATGCAAAGTAGAGGATAGATTACAGATAACAGAGAACAGAACGACAGGTTTTCTTCTGTAATCTGTGCTCTGTTTTCTGTTATCTTTATTGCATATCCGGTTTTGTAAAGAAATGCTTGATTTTCAAAGATATATAGAAAAATTCCTTTCTTATCTAGAGATTGAGAAAAACTATTCTCATCACACACTTATAAACTACAAGAAAGACCTTTCAGATTTTTCTAAGTTCGTAAAGCAGCCGGTCGATAAAATAGATTATTTTATTTTCCGTAAGTTTTTAGCCCATCTTAATGCACAGGGGTATTCCAAAAAAACAGTCTCCAGAAAAATATCTACACTCAAAAGTTTTTTTAATTTTTTATTGCGGGAAGGGTTTATAAAAACTAATCCTGCTTTAAGTATTCCTTATCCCAAATTAGATAAGAACCTACCTAAATTTTTGACGGAATCTGAGATGAAAAAGTTTCTAGACGCCTTACCCAGTGATAAAATCCTTGCTTTAAGAAACAAAGCCATAATTGAGTTGTTGTATTCTTCAGGTATTCGGATATCCGAACTTGTCGGCTTAAACGTTAATAATATTGATATAATGGGTGACATGATTAAAGTTAAAGGCAAAGGAAGGAAGGAGCGCATTCTACCATTGGGGAGCAGTGCCGAGAAGAGCTTACGTAATTATCTCGATAAACGAAATTCTCAAAATAAAGCTTTGTTTTTGAACCGGTTCGGTAACAGAATCTCAACGGTAGGCGTATTTAAGGCTATAAATAAATGCGCCAAATTGTTGTCGTTAAAGAAGAAAGTATCGCCGCACGTGTTCCGGCATTCTTTTGCCACTCATTTGTTAAATAGAGGTGCGGATTTACGCAGTGTCCAGGAGCTGTTAGGCCATTCGAATATTACTACGACTCAGGTTTATACCCATTTGACTATCGAAAATCTTAAAAGGGTATACGATAGAGCCCATCCCAGAGCCAGGCGGTTCTAAAATAAGAGAAGATACTTCGTTTATTGAGTTTGTAGAGTGTATTATGTTTATTGCGTTATTAACACTATGAACGCAAAAACTCAAAAAACACAATGAACTAATTAAGTCTTGTAGTCCATAGCCAGTTTTGTTTGTAGGGATAAAGAAATGTCTTGAATAGGCTTTAGTCTACTCTATAATATCAGAAAACTTCCAAAAACGGTGTTTTTATGTGGTTTATCCCCTTATATGACCTTTTGTTTATTACCGGGTCAGCAGGTTATTTGTTTAAGTATGCGTTACGTAGGCGTTTGAAGAAAGATTTGCTACAAAGGGTATTATTGCCCGATACTATCAAAAATCTAGCCAGGGTTCCGGATAGGCCTGTATGGATACATGCGGTAAGTGTAGGCGAAGTTAAAACTGCCGGACAATTAGTAGCCAGGATCAAAGAGAAGTATCCTCAAAAGAAAATAGTCCTGTCAGTCGTTACAGATCAGGGTAAAGTTACCGCCGGTAAACTTTATAGTAACCAGGCAATTATCATTTACCTGCCTCTGGATTTAAGTTTTATCATTAAACGCGCAGTCAATTTAATAAACCCGCAGGTTTTTCTGGTTATGGAGACCGAGATATGGCCTAACCTGTACTATTTTTTGAATAAGAGAAAGGTGCCTATACTTATATTTAACGCCAGAATATCCGATGAAAGTTATCCTTTTTATAAAATAGCTAGGTTTATGATAAAGCCGGTACTCCACAGGGTTAGTTTTGTGGCTGCTCAGGATAAGACAGCGGCACGCAGGTTTAAAAGGTTAGGTATGCGGGCAGATGGATTGAAAGTTACTGGAAACATGAAGTTTCAAAGCCTTAAGCCTGATCCAGAAAAGCTAAAATGGCTGAACGACAAATGGAATTGGTTGAAAAATAGCGAGAATACAGTTATTGTTGCTGGGAGCACGCATCATCCTGAAGAGGGGATAGTAACAGATGTATATGCTGATGTACTTAGCCGATTCAGTAAAGCCGCTCTTTTTATCTGTCCTCGTCATCTTGAAAGAATCCCCCAGATAATAAAGATTATAAAGAGCAAGGGTTTTTCACCAGTAAGGGCTAGTCAGTTGGAACGGCCTGAGTTTCAAAAAGAAGGGCCGAAGGTCTTTCTTATAGATACTATGGGTGAGCTTATGTATTTTTACAGCCTGGCGGATATAGCTTTTGTAGGCGGTAGCCTCTGCAAGTATGGCGGACATAATGTTTTAGAACCGGCATATTTCAGTAAGCCCATACTGGTCGGCCCTTTTATGCATAACTTCCGGCAGATAAAGGATGATTTCCTGCAGAATCAGGCTATGGTTGAAGTCAAAAACA
>CAZBZJ010000151.1:0-3739 GCA_964496355.1 uncultured Planctomycetia bacterium
ACCACTTAATCCTTACCACTTAATCCTTACCACTTAATCCTTACCACTTAATCCTGAATTACGGCTTACTAATAGATGGTTTAACAAGAATAGTACGCATCCTATACTAATGAAGCTGTCCGCCAGATTAAATACCGGCCACCAGCCCAGATCAATATAATCAATTACAAACCCGTAAACTATCCGGTCGTAGAGATTACCTAACCCGCCGCCTAAAACCATACTCATAAAAATCTTTTGGCGTAAATTGAACCGGCTGTATTCTTTTATTATCCAAACGGTAAAAACCACTATAAAAATAATGCCGGCTAAGGTTAAAATTATAGTTTTATCCTTAAACAGGCCAAAAGCTATACCGGTATTATGGACCAGGCGAATATGCAAGATATTACCGATTACCGGATACAGATGATTGTAGGTGAGATTTTGCTCGAGGATACGTTTAACCAAAAAGTCTATAGAAAAGAAAAAAAAGGATAAGGTTAGAATTAACACACTTATGTATTCTGCCGGCCGTTATCGTTATCCATCTTTTCCTGGCATTTCATGCAAAACCTGACGTAAGGAATAGCATTAAGCCGGCGCTTCGGAATAGGTTTTTCACAACTTTCGCATACGCCGTAATTCGAATCGTCTATCTTACGCAGAGCTAAATCAATCTTTCTTAAAGTCTGCATTTCGCTTGAAGCTACCCCTAAAGAAAAGTCTCTTTCAAAAGACCCCGATGCCGAATCTGCCAAATGCGAATTATGCGTTGATATATCGCCAGAAGATTCCTCCCGGGACTTCATTAATTCTTCAGCCAATTTATTTACTTCCCGGGCTACTTCTTCACGCAACCCGACTAATTTATCTTTATAACTGTTCAAATCTTTCTTCAAAAATCTCTTGCGTCGCTTCATGCTTTCTCCTCCCCTGAAATTACTTAAACATTATTTATTTGTTTTAACGATTTAACACACCGCCCGCACACTTCAGGATATTCGTCTGATCCGCCTATATCACCGGCATAATTCCAACAGCGGGGACATTTCTCTCCTCTAGCTTTAGTAACCTCAACAGAAAACGCCTCTGCTTTTTCTACCTGTACCGCCGAAACAATAAAAACTTCTCTTAATGTATCTTCAATGTTACTTAATACCTTATAGTCATGTTCATCTCTTACCTTCACGCAGACTCCGGCCTCTAATGAACTTCTGATTTGGGATTCTGCCCTTCGCTCTTCGAGTTTTTTTAATACGTCTTCTCTAACTTCAAGTATCCTCTCCCACTTCTTCTCTAAACCTTTATCGATAAATAATCTGTATTCCGGCCATTTTGATAAAAAAACCGAATCCTGTTTATCCGGCTCATCAAAATAACTGTAAGCTTCTTCACAGGTAAAACTTAATACCGGCGCTAAAATCTTTAATAATAGGTTTAAAATATACCAAAGAACAACCTGCGCAGATTTTCTCGCCTGCGACTGCGGTGGAAAAGTATATAATCTATCTTTTAATATGTCAAGATAAAAAGAGCTTAAAGCTACATTACAAAACTCATATATTTTATGGTAAACCCTATAAAATAAAAATTTATCGTATAGTTCTTCGATATCGGATTGAAGGTTTGCTGTAACCGACAACATATACCTATCGACTTCCAATAACTCGTCTTTGCCTATTAATTCCGAATTACAATCAAAGTCTTTGGTATTAGCTAAAAGGAACCGGAAAGTATTCCTTACTTTCCTATAGGCATCAACCAGCTGTTTAACTATATCATCAGATAAGCTCACATCTTCGGAATAATCGCCGGAATTAACCCAGAGCCTTAATATTTCCGCACCGTATTTATTCATTATTTTTTGCGGAGCGATAACATTACCTTGAGATTTAGACATCTTTTTGCCTTCGCCGTCAACAACAAATCCGTGAGTTAATACATTTTTAAATGGCGCTTTATCCTCTAAAGCTACGGCAAGGATTAAAGACACCTGAAACCATCCTCTATGCTGGTCTGAACCCTCTAAATAAAGGTCAGCCGGAAACTTTAAAAGCGGGTTATTCTTAACCACCGGCAGAAAACTTGCGCCTGATTCAAACCATACATCCAAAATATCCGTACTTTTTTCAAAATCCTGAGCCGAACACCGGCATTTTAATTCCGAAGGCAAAAATTCCTTAATATCTTTATAAAACCATACATTAGAACTCTCTCCTTTAACTTTCTCTAAAAAGTTACGGATAACTCTAACGTCAAGGACTTCTTCGCCGCATTTTTTACATTTAACCGCCGGTATGGGTATGCCCCAGAGCCTTTGCCTGGATAAACACCAGTCAGGCCGGGTTTCTACCATCGCGGATATCCGGGATTTTCCCTGTTTGGGTATCCATTCAGCAGCGCCAACAGCCGATAATAACCTCTTCCGTAAATCTTTATGTTCGGCGTCTAAGAACCATTGTTTAGTGGTCCGGAATATCAACGGTTTCTTACACCGCCAACAATGCGGATATGAATGAGTTATTTTTTCATGTTTCAG
Organism: uncultured Planctomycetia bacterium; assembly: GCA_964496355.1. Classification (GTDB taxonomy): domain Bacteria; phylum Omnitrophota; class Gorgyraeia; order Duberdicusellales; family Duberdicusellaceae; genus CAZBZJ01. The sequence goes on from CAZBZJ010000151.1 coordinate 2,522, forward strand.
AAGGGTGCCTTTCTTCTCCATAGCTTCTATAAGCGCATTATTTATCTTATACACATGCAAATTAGAATATTCGCCGGCGTTTCTAAAAACTCCCTTATTATCCACCGGCATGATTACGGGAAGGTTGTATTTTTTACCAACAAGAAAATCTTCCTGGCCGTGTCCGGGTGCTATATGTACGCAACCCGACCCTTCTTCCGAAGAAACAAAATCTGCCCAGATTACCTTAGACTCCCGGTTCAAAAAAGGATGGCGCGTAACTTTACTCTCTAATGATTTTCCTTTTACTTTTTTTATTACTTTTATATCTTCGCCGAGGAATTTATCTTTCAATGAATCGGTAAGTTTTTCGGCAAATAATAATATTCCTTTATCAGTATCAGCGATTATATAATCCATATCCGGATGTACAGCAACCGCCGTATTCGATATAAGTGTCCAGGGAGTAGTAGTCCACACCACCACATCGATATCATGATTGAGATCCTGGCCAAGATTATCTTTTAGCTTAAACCTTACATATATGGAGTCGGAAACCTTATCTTTATATTCGACTTCAGCTTCCGCCAAAGCCGTAGCGCAATTAACACACCAGTTTACCGGTTTAAGGCCGCGGTATATGTATCCGGATTGCACTAATCCGGCTAAAACTTCTAATACGCCGGCTTCATAATCGGGATTAAAAGTCAAATAGGGCTTATCCCAATCGCCCCATACACCCAGCCTTACAAAATCTTTACGTTGTATATCCACAAATTTAGCCGCAAAATCTTTGGCTTTCTGCCTGAACTGATTCTGGTCAACCTCATCCTTACGCACGCCTAATTCCTCAAGTAACTTTAATTCTACAGGCAAACCGTGACAATCCCATCCGGGCACATATCGCGAATAATAACCGCGCAAAAATTTATATTTAACTACTGTATCTTTTAAAATCTTGTTGAGAGTATGGCCTATATGTATTTTACCGTTAGCATAAGGCGGGCCGTCGTGAAGAATATAAGCGGGATTATTTTTGGTTTTCTCGCACAACCTTTCATACACCGCCTGCCAATTACTTAAAATCTTAGGTTCTTTTTCGGCAAGCCCTGCCCGCATAGGAAACCCGGTTTTAGGTAAATTTAAAGTCTTACTGTAATCCATATTGAATACTATACTGCTTACTAGTCATTGAAATTTCTAATTGCTCTAATTGACCTAATTTCTAATCAATGCCCA
>CAZBZJ010000152.1:0-3733 GCA_964496355.1 uncultured Planctomycetia bacterium
CTAACTTGTTTGCTGTCGACTAAAATCCGGCCTATACCAACGATATGGCTTAATGTCTGAATACCGAAATTATCTAAAAACTGTTTACATAAGCTGCCTATTACCACATCACAGGCAGTCTTACGGGCAGACGCCCTTTCTAAAATGTTCCTTAAATCTTTTTCGCCGTATTTAAAAAATCCGGCTATATCCGCATGGGCAGGACGGGGAACGGTTATGGGTTTTAATCTATCCTTAGAAAAAACATCTATGGTTTTATCTCTATTCTTGACAGAAAAAGCGATAGGACTGCCTAACGTAACCCCCCCGCGTAATCCGGATATAATATGCACCCTATCCTTCTCTATTTGCATACGTTTACCCCGGCCGAAACCAGACTGGCGCCTTTGCAGTTCTTTATCTATTTTATCTTTAGCTATTTTTACACCTTTAGGGAAACCCTCTAATATCCCGGCCAAAGCCTCGCCGTGTGACTCACCCGCAGTTAAGAACCGCAACATATCTACTTCCTCCTTATTTTCCCGCTTTTTCCCACCGCGTAGGTGGGATTTCCCACCTACGCGGTGGGAAGAAGGTTACTGTCAGATTAACATAGATAGATTAAAATGAAAAGAAGAATCGTATTATATCTTTACCCCAGAACGCCGATATAAACGCTGCTATAGAAAGAAAAGGCAAATAGGCTATTAAATGCGATTTCTTAAATAATATAATATAAATACCGTAAATCACTGCTACTAAAGGAGCTAAGAAAAAAGTTAAAAATCCCAATTTCCATCCTAAAAATACGCCGATCATTCCCAGGAAATCTACATCGCCTAATCCTAAAGCTTCCTTTTCGCCTTCTATCGATTCTTTCTTACGTAAATAAAGATATGCCCATAATCCAAAATCCCCTAATAATTTCAGGGCATAAGAAAGGCCGATACATAAAAATAAACCCAGGAAACTCCGTGAAATCGGCAAAGACAAAAATCTTATACGTAATATATCTGTATGTTGAAATATAAATACCGTCCTAATAAAATTTATCAATAATCCTGCTAATATGCCACCCACACAAATCCAGCCCGGAATAGCCCTGTATTCTATATCGATAAAACTAACCAATATACATAGAGAAAAAAGCACTACTAACTCTACAAATAATAACGATAATCCCGCCTGCATATAACAAAAGAGAAAAACTAAACCAGTAATAAGTTCAACTAAAAAATACCTGAAAGCTATCTTACCGCCGCAATACCGGCATTTGCCTCTTAAAACCAGATAACTCAACAATGGTATATTGTCATACCAGTTTATCGTCTTTTTACAATGAGGACAGAATGAAAACACCGGCTTAAATATAGAATATTCTTTAGGAAACCGGTATACGCACACGTTTAAGAAACTGCCCACACATAAACCGGCTAAGAAAATAACCGTACCTTCAAATATTGTTATAAACATAATTATTGCCTCGCTTTATTTAAAGTTTCCTGTAAGGCCTGCCGCATCTCTTTTTCAGGAGCTTTACCAGCTGGTAAATCCAGCCATAATTCCAGAGATTTTACCCCTTGATAAAACAGCATACCTAAACCATTTGATATTTCAGCCCCTTTAGATTCTGCAGCTTCTAACAATTTGGTTTGGGGCGGATTGTATATTAAATCATAGACTAACTGGCCCGAAATAAACTCATCAGCCCGGACTATTAAAGGGTCATCGGGTTTCAATCCTACCGGTGTAGCGTTAATAACCAGATCAGCACTTTTTATATTCAATTCTTCTATACTATCGGCACAAACCACTCTGCTTTTACCAAACCTACCAGCCAGATTATTGCCTAATTTTAAACTTTTCTGATTATCAACATCATAAATATATAAAATCTTTGCTCTATGTTCAAGCAACTGGTAAGTTACAGCTTTCGCGGCTCCGCCTGCTCCTAAAATAACTGCCTTCTTACCCCTTATATCAAATCCTAAACTTTTAGTAAGGTGCCTGTGGAAACCTAGCCCGTCAGTATTCCAGGCCGCTAATCCATCCGGGCCTTTATTAATTATAACGTTGGCCGCACCCGTAAACCTTACTAACGGCGACTGCCAGGTAGTATATTTTAAGGCCGTCTCCTTATAGGGCACTGTAATATTTAAGCCCTTAATATTCTTTGCACTGATTCTATCAAAAAAATCGTCTACTCCATCAGAAGGAATCTCAAAAAGTTCATACCGGGCATTAATCCGGAGAGCAGCAAAAGCTGCATTGTGCATGGCCGGAGAAAAGGAATGCTTTACTGGAAAACCAAGTAATCCATAAAGAAAAGGCTCTTCTTTTGTCATCGGCTGAATATTATCGACCAGAAATAATCCCAATGCCGGTCTTCAAAAAAAGGTTTAGCGAAAGGATCGGGATATTTATACATTAAACTTTCTTTTATTTCTTCTGTATCCCTGTATGCTTTCTGTTTAATCATTCCATCGCCCACTTTTTTATGCCCGTAAATCAACAGCCAGAATTGCGACCATTCTTCCCGGCCGAATTCACCGAAAACCTGGGGAGCAAAATATTTTAATTTTTCTTCTTTTATAGAAAAGGAAAGAGGGGGTTTGCGCTGAGGATTGACATCCTGTTCTATATTATGCTTAATTATTTGGGCTTTATTGGTAAGTGTGCCAAAGAAATAGCCTAACCGGGATTTTACATGCCGGTAATAGATTGAATTTTTAAAGGCTACGGCTGAAACAATAAGGATAATTACAACAACTAAACCGATAAACCGTTTTACCATATAAATTATATGACTTTATTTAACGCTCCTAAATAAGCTTTTACAGAAGCTTCGATTATATCTGTGCTGGAAGAAAGTCCGGAGACTATCTTTTTTCTAGCCTGTAATTCCACTCTTACCTGGCCAAGAGCATCTTTTCCGGAAGTTACCGCTTCTAGTTTATATTGAAGAAGCCGGGGTTTTATGCGGGTTATTTTATCAATTGCTTTAAAACAAGCATCCACCGGCCCGTCGCCGGAAGATTGGGAATTTTTAATTTCGCCTTTATAACTTAATTTAACTCTTGCTTTGGGGACTATATTAGTTCCGCTCTCCACAGATACGTCGAGAAGTTTGACTGCTTCTTCTTTGGGTTTCAACTCGTCTTCTATAATAGTTATTAAATCTTCGTCAAAAACTTCTTTCTTTTTATCGGCAAGTTCTTTAAACCGGCTAAAAATTAAATCTATCTGGTTCCTGTTTAATTTAAATCCTAAATCCGACAACCTCTTCAATAAAGCGTGCCGGCCGGAATGTTTACCCAGAACAATATTTTCACCCATTATACCTATATCTGCGGGATCCATTATCTCGTAAGTCGTCCTTTCTTTTATAACCGCATCCTGGTGAATTCCTGATTCATGCCGGAATGCGTTAGGGCCGATAATCGCTTTATTAGGAGGAATAAGGAATCCTGTAAAAGTGCTGACCAATTTGGATGTTTTAAATATTTCTTTTGTGTTTATTGAGGTATACAGTTTGCCGAATACGTCCTTACGGGTTTTAATCGTCATAACTACTTCTTCTAAAGAAGCATTACCGGCACGTTCTCCTATACCGTTAATAGTACAATGAACCTGCCTAGCTCCTGCTAAAACAGCCGATAGAGAATTAGCTGTAGCCATACCTAAATCATCATGGCAATGTATAGAAATAACTGCTTTATTGATATTAGGTACATTGTTATATATATCTGTTATT
>CAZBZJ010000153.1:0-3730 GCA_964496355.1 uncultured Planctomycetia bacterium
TTCTTTTGCACTAAAGCAGATAAACCTAAAAGGATTGCGCCTTTCTTATGAGTAATATGTTTTACTTTGACCGGCGGAAGTTCTACAGCTTTGCTATGTATTGTTGTGCTTAAATCAATTATTTCAGGACGATTGGGCATATTTTCTATTTATACTTCTTCAAAACAATTATAGAGTTTTTTCCGCCGAAACCGAATGAGTTAGATATAGCGATATTTATATTCTTCTTAATTGCTTTATTCGGCACATAATTAAGATCACAGGTTTCATCAGGTGTTTCATAATTTATCGTGGGGTGAATTATTCCTTTTTTTAAAGCAAGTAAAGTAGCTATGATTTCTAATGTTCCACTTGCTCCTTGAGAATGGCCGATTAAGGATTTGGTTGCACTAATAGGAATTTCGTAAGCATACTTCCCAAAAACCTCTTTTATCGCAAGGGTTTCGTTAGAATCATTAAGCCTTGTTCCGGTACCATGAGCATTTATGTATTCCACTTCCCGAGGAGGAACCTTAGCATTTGATAATGCCATTTTTATTGCTCGAAATCTTTCTTCTGCTGAAGGTTCAGGGCCAGTCATATGATAAGCATCAGTGGTCATTCCATATCCGATTATTTCTGCATATATCGGGGCATTCCGTTTTAAAGCATGCCCTAATTCTTCTACAACCATTATACCCGCTCCTTCGCTTAGTATCGTCCCGTCTCTATTCTTATCAAAGGGAGCAGGCGCTTTTTCTTTTTTTTGCGAGAGCACCTTAACTAAAGAAAATCCACAAAAGATTTCTTCTGAAAGAGGCGCATCGGTACCGCCGGCAATACAAATCGATGTTTCCGACAATTTTATCCGCTTATAAGCGTCTATAACAGCATTAGTGCTCGCTGCACAACCGGCAGAAATAGTCTCAGCTGCCCCTTTAAAACCAAACATAATAGCTAATTGGCCTGAACATGCATCCGAAAAACAGGAAACTGCAGCTATAGGGCTGACACTTTTATAGCCTTTAGTAAAAAAAGTTCTAAGTTGATCTATATATGGGGTGTGGCCACTTAAAGTAGTACCAACGATGCAATGCATTTCTCTTTTAATCTCATCTGTGATATCCAGATTTGCATCGTTTAAAGCAAGGCGAGTTGCTGCAATAAGAAAGTGTGTAGACCGGTCAGACCTTCGGATAGTCTTGGCTGGCATAAATTCTTTCGCATCAAATCCATGGACTTCTCCGGCTAAATAAGAGGAGTAAATAGAAGAATCAAAGTAGGTAACCTTTCTTACTCCGGACCGACCATCGGCTAGTGCTTCCCAAAAAGCATCCTTACCAATACCGTTAGGTGCTACTGTTCCGATTCCTGTTATAACGACTCTTCTACTGGCCATAATATCTTTGTTTAATTTAGAGCTTCTTTTACCGCGTCTAAGAATTCCGTTAGGTCAAACGGCTTAAATAAGACTTTTCCAAATTCTCTAGCCTTAATATGGGCATCTGAATCGGCATACCCTGTTATAAAAATTGTAGGGATATCAGCCTTTTTGTTTTCCCGAAGATTTTCTTTTATCTTTTTTATCGTTGTAACTCCGTCTATATTCGGCATCCTAATATCAGCTATTATTAGATCAAAATCGTTATCTTTAACTGTCTCAATCGCCTGGAATCCATTATTAACGACTTCCGCAAGGTAGCCTTCTCGTTTCAATAAATTACCTACTGTCTTAATTACAATTCCTTCATCGTCAATAACTAGTATTTTTTTAGCCATGAATCCCCCTTTATATTTAAATTATTATACCGCGAATGGCAGGATTATGAAACTTTTTTACACATCCGGTAATGTCAAGAATTATTCGCAAATTCTATTTGCAGCCTTTAAGCTGTAAAGTTACACCTGAGGTGTGATACTATGGGATATAAAACAAAAAGCCATGGACGGCTCTCCCTGAATGCTGGTACAATGTACCACATTATTAACTATTTAGTTAAAAGGAGGTACCGCCCATGTATTATGCCGGAGTTGATCTTCACAAAAAACGGTCTTGGTTTTACGTTATGGACGCAAACGGCAAAAAAATCTCCAGTAAAAGTATATCAAACGAACCGGAAATGTTAAAGAAATATTTTAAAACCATCCCCTGCCCTTTTAGATTGGCTGTCGAGTCAACCTATAACTGGTATTTCTTCGTTGATTTAGCTGGTCAATACACAGATTCGGTGTATCTGGCTAACTCTTATGAACTCAAAGCTTTCGCCAAGCGCAATAAAAAGACCGATAAAATAGATGCCCGGCTAATTGCCGATGTTCTGCGCAAAGGCTACTTGCCTACAGTGTATATTTCTGACAAAAAAGCTCGTGAACTTAAGGAATTCCTGCGGTACCGGATGAATTTAACCAAAGACCGCAGCCGGATAATATTACGTTTAAAGGCGTTGTTAGATAAATTAGGCTTAATTTCGAGCGGTAATTTCACAACCGATAAGGCTTTGGATAAAATTGATTTTAAAAAGATACCTTCGGCATACCGCTCGCTGGTAAAAAAATACATAGAGCAGTTAAAATGGTACAGAAAGAAGATATACCAGCACCGTAAGGAGTTAATAGAAAGAGTGGTCCGAAATGAGGATATCCGTAACCTGATTACAATCGGCGGCCTTGATTATTTCAGCGCTTCTTTGGTAAATAGCGAAATCGGCGATATCCCGCGGTTTAAAAACTTTAACCGGCTATGCTCTTATGCCGGCCTGGCTCCCAGGGTGCATCAGAGCGCTGATAGCTGCCACCACGGCCCTCTTAGTAAAAACAGATGCAAGCACCTTCAATGGATACTAATTGAGAATTGCCTGCATTTTGTCCACGCTGTGCCGGCTGCCGCTGAGAAGTTTGAAAGAATAAAAAAACGAAAAGGCTTTAATACAGCTAAAGTAGCAATCGCCCGCGACATGCTTAAGGCCATATACCATGTATTGAAAGAAAAAAGAACGTTCTTTACAGGTAAAGAAAAATTAATCCGGACACAAGCGGCTCCTGCGCTCTCTGGGGTCTGAAGTATTGCCTCCGGCAGTAGCTTCGCTAGGTGTGATTAGCGGGGAGCCGCCCTCCGAAAGTATCATACTGGTTGGTTTATCCAACGCAGTCAATAGGTGACTGAAGTTCGGTATTTTATCCGAAGCTTCTTGGGATAATAATTGTGTCTTTACCCCGTTAGAGGACGAAGTGCTCTAACAAGGTTTACTTAACAGTCTTTTTGGAAACACTGGCCTTTGAAGGGTGAGTTTTAATTAAGTTATGGCAGAAAACATTAACGGAGAGCCTGTATCTTTACTTGACATTTATATCAATAGGTGACCTCAAGTGTAACTTTACGGGAATACAGGCTTCTCTGCCTGCTGACAAACAGTGCCTCTTGATTTAGCAGTTTTAATGCAACCTTCGAGTCTGGGACTTAAAATGTTGCATTAGGCTTATAGTGACCTCCGCGGTCACTTTTGGTTAAAAATTAAGAAATCGTAGGTTTCATTTATCGGAAAAAGGTCGTTGTACTAGCTCAATAATTCGGTAACCTTAATACCACGGTGTGAGCACGCAAAATATCGTCATAACGACCATTTAAACAAGTTACCTGATTACTGGATGATAAATATATATACATCCTGCACCCGAAAGTATACACAAATCGTGCACAGATAGTCAAATGATTTTTCCCACCCGGCCAGCAGGCTCAGCAAACCTACCTATA
>CAZBZJ010000154.1:0-3727 GCA_964496355.1 uncultured Planctomycetia bacterium
GGTAACGCCCCTTTTGAACTTACCCTGAATAGGCATGCCTTTGGGCTCTTTATACGGCGTATTGATAATACCTATCGGTTTGATCTTAATAGGTTTCTTCATTTAAAACGTCCCCGCCTTATCAGCTTCTTTTACGATACCGCACATATCCTTCATTGGATAATTCCGGGATTTATTCTTTATTACAATTTATCGACTATCTGATACAAAATTCCAGCGGCAGCTTCCATCCGAGGAAACATAAATCTGCGCGCAGAAATAGTTATCTCAGTTTCATCATCGCTAATCTTCCTAAGCGCAAGCGCTACTCTGGCTCCCTCAATAGTGGCTTTAATCGCTCCGCCGGAAGGATCATCTTTGGTAATCTGACCCATACCTTCCATCACTTCAAAACTTACTTTATACACATCTTTAAAATTAACATCAACGACATTCTGGACATAATCTTTTCCGATGAATTTTGTTACTACCACAATTGGTAAAGCTGTAAAGCCTGTTGCCAGGGAAATCCCATAAATAGCAGCATTTTCTATGGCAGCTGCTTTCATCGGTTCAGCAAGTACAAGAAAAATTAATTGCCGTACAGTAGGAATTCCTTTGTAGCTCATCTGCCTATCTATATCATGGACTCTCACCCTTGGTGTGGACCCTGCCGTATAGTCTTTCCTGATAATTCTACCAATACTTAAATTAAAAAGATCTATTTTTACCGGAGCCGGCGGCGGACCCTTTGATTCTTGCGCGATCTTTAATGAATCTACACTGAGTTTGCCTTCTTTATTTGTAGTAACCACCATTTTTTTCAATTCAACTTCTACAAGTAATAAGTGCGGCTTCCGTTTAAGGAAACTGTCAAAATCATAAATAACTTTTATTTTAGGACAAGACACCATGATATCTTCTGGAAAACCGCTGGGATTATGAATTTTTAATCCGGATATATCTACAGTTGAGGTAAAAATATTTAAGGAAAGATTATCGATATCTACCGGCGCCCCAATAGCTTTTGAAACGGCTCTTGCCGCTATAGACTTAATAATTAAATCCTTAGAAAGAAAAATCCCGCCAAAGAAAAGCACAACTATCCCAACTATTATAAAAAACTTTTTCATTACTCTTGCCTCCTTAAAATACAGCGCCTCGGCCTAAACCCAGTAGTAACCTGTTTTTTTTAAATCGGGAAACACAAAATCGGGGAAATCGGGGGACAATACCTATTTTTCTTTCTTCTTGCGCCCTGCCCTCTTTTCAGAAACAACAACTCTTGCTATCCTTGCCACGAATGAATTTTAGCTTTTTTCCACATATATGTCAATAAATTAGTATTGTGTCCCCGGATTTTCTTTTCGGTATTACAGGCCTTTGGTCCGCCACATATTATGAAATCTGCAGGACAATACAAAGAATCCGGCTGCAAACAAAAATAACATAACCAAACTAATCCCGGGAGTAAAAAAAGTAGCAGTATCTCCGAAAGAAAACCGGATAACCGCGTTTGCATAGGAAAGAGGCGAAAAAGGAGCGACTCCTCTAAGCCAAAGAGGCATCTGATTGATAGGTAAAAAGATTCCGCTTACAAACAAAAGCGGCAGGCGCACTAAGTTTGATAAAAGCATAATGTTAGAAGGAGTGCTTGCCGGCGGCGCAGCTAAAAGTACTCCTAAACAGGCAAAGTTCAAACCCGCTAACATAACACCACCAATAAGGAAAAATATATTTGTAATTGAGGCGCCGGTAAGAAAAACCCCCAACAAAACAGGAATCACCGAAATACTCACCCCAAAAACAAAACCGCTGATAACATCCCCGGCCAATATCGCCCTTAACGATAAAGGCGTAGAAATTAAACGTTCATACGTCTTAGCTCGGCGTTCCCAGGGAGTTACCAAAGGCCCGACAGCAGTTGCCGTAAACCATAAAGCCATTGCAACCATACCCGGAACAACACTCTCAGCTGCAACCGGCCGGCCCATCTTAAACGCCAGGAAGAAAAACACCGGAAACAAAACCCCAAAAATCAAAACCGGTGGTTTAAGGTAATACAAAAGCGCATTCTTTTTTAAAATTACCACCACCCCGCCGAATTGTCTCCGCCAAGTTTGTACAGTTTCTTTACTTCTCATAATTAAACTTCGTCTCCCTTTCCTTTATCGGTAAAATAAAGAAAGACCTCATCAAGGGTGGGTTTACAGGTGCAAACCTGGCTAATTTGCAGTCCCCTTTTATCGGCTAAGCGGACTACCTCGCTTACTACCTGACCCGGAGTATCTGTATATAATTTATAGTTGAGGCCTTCAGATTGTATATGCAGGATACCGGATAAAAGCTCCAAGTCCTTAAAATCAAACCCCTCACCTTTAAGCTGCACTTCGAGATACTGACGCGAACTTATCGCTGATTTTAACCTTTCCGGATTATCAATAGCAGCAATCTTACCCCTATTAATTATTGCCACCCGTGAACACAACCGGCTAGCTTCGGCCATATTGTGGGTAGTCAAAAATATAGTAAGGCCCTGCCGGTTCAAATCGTTAATTATCCGATAAATCAGCCTTGTGCTTTTAACGTCAAGCCCGCCGGTAGGTTCATCAAGAAACAATATATCCGGTTTAGTTACCAATGCAGCAGCCAACATAAGCCTCTGCCGCAAACCTTTGGAAAGCTGGAATGCTTTTTGTTTCTTTCTCTCGCTTAATCCCAGGGTATTAAGAAAGTATTCGGCTTCCCGGATAAGCTGTCTTTTCTCAATACCGTACAACTGGCCCATAAGCATAATGTTTTGCCAAACAGAAAGGTCACGGTATACATTAGCCTCTTCCGGAACCACTGCAATATGCGCCCGGGAAAGAAGCGGCTGTTTACAAATATCGTGGTTTTGGATTTTGGCCTCCCCGGAAGTAGGAATAATTACCCCGGTGAGCATACGCACAGTAGTGGTTTTTCCGGCTCCGTTCGGCCCCAAAAAACCAAATATCTCACCCTTTTTAACCGTAAAACTTATCTTATCAACAGCGTTAACCTTTTTAAACTTTTTGGTTAACTTGTTAACTTCAATTACGTTTTGAACCATTTTTAATAATCTCCGTCCTTTAAAACGTAACCAGCTTATCACTTTCTTTTACGATATCGTGCATGTCTTTCATCGTGCTGATCGGGCACATCTCTGTCCCGCCTTGATTACGTAATTTAATGCAAGACCCGCAAGCATAAATTTTACCGCCTGACTTAGAAAAATTTTCTGCCTGTTCAATTGTATTAAATTTCTCAGTACTTATATTCTGATACTCAACACCTTTACCCATGAAAAACACTTTTACCTTGTCACCCTGGCCAAGGGCGAAATTACCGTACCGTAAAGCGTTACAGCAAGTCTCAGTGTCGTTGCTCGCAATAATAATCCCTATTTTCATTTTTAATCTCCTCCTGGTATAATCATCAGGTATAACCTGGATTATACCTGATTGCACAGATTAATATTAAATTCCACAGATTAACGTACAAAACGTTTAATCAGACATCCTATTCTTTACTCTTTATAGGATGTCTTTTTATATATTCAGTCTATTTAATGAAAATATCGTCTTCCAATATTCCATATTTTGTAAAACAAACGCGTGATGTCATTAAGATTGTTAAAAGAACACTTATGACAGTACTTACAACAATGCTTACCATGATCATTATCTGATACTTGATAGCGACTTCCGGGCTTGCCCCGCCGAGGATA
>CAZBZJ010000155.1:0-3712 GCA_964496355.1 uncultured Planctomycetia bacterium
TTTGAATATATACCCGGATAATATGAAGAAAAACGTAGAAAGAACGGCCGGAATAATATTCTCTCAGAACATACTTTTAAAATTAATGGAAAAAGGATTAATCAGAGAGAAAGCTTATGATTTAGTCCAGAGTATCTCCTTTAAAACATTACAAAATAAAACTCATCTTAAGTCCGAGCTGTATAAGAATAAGAGAATACAGAGATACCTTTCAGATAAAGAGATAGAACAACTTTTTTCTTCCCGCTATTATCTAAGGAATGTAAGCCGTATCTATAAACGGCTTAAGCTTTTATAAACCGTAAAATTATACATATGGGCAAGATTACTTATAGACAAGCCGGTGTCGATATCAAGAACGCGGAACGTTTCATTAAAAGCATAAAAGGGCTAAACAAGAAGAATAATGTAACAGAGTTATCTGCTTTTGGCTCTTTATATTATTTAGGACGGCAAATCAAAAATGTTAAGAAGCCGGTCTTAGTATCTTCTACCGACGGAGTAGGAACCAAACTAAAGATAGCTCAGGAATTGAATATTCATGATACGGTGGGTATAGATTTGGTAGCGATGAATGTCAACGATATTGTCTGTTTAGGCGCTAAACCGCTTTTTTTCTTGGATTATATAGCCTGCGGTAAACTTAACGTTAAAGTGTTAAAAGATGTGGTTACAGGTATCAGTAACGGCCTTAAAGAATCCGGATGCAGACTGTTAGGCGGTGAGACTGCCGAGATGCCGGGTATGTATAAACCGAACGAATATGATTTAGCAGGATTTTGTGTGGGAGTCGCTGATAAGAAAAAGCTTATCGATACCAGCAGGATCAAAGCCGGCGATAAAGTTATCGGATTGGAATCTTCAGGATTACATTCTAACGGGTTTAGCCTGGTAAGGAAGGTGTTATCTAAAAGATATATAAAGAATAATGCCCGGATGGTTTTAAGCCCTACCCGTATTTATGTAAAGGAGATATTATCTTTACTTTCTTCCAAGAGTTTGAAAACAGGTGTTATTAAGGGGATAGCGCATAATACCGGCGGCGCTTTTTATACTAAGATAACGAAGATATTGGCGAAAGGTCTGGGCTTTAACATAATAAAAAACTCCTGGCCTAAACAGCCGCTTTTTGAAGTTATTCAGAAAAAAGCAAAAATAAACGATAAAGAGATGTATTCGACTTTTAATATGGGTATCGGCATGATAATAGTCGTATCTAACCGTTATGTTAACAAAGTTAAAGCGATTCTCAACAGGAAGAAAGTCAAGTCTTGGGTTATCGGAGAAGTTATAGAAAGTAAACAGAAGATAAGATTAACCTGAATTTGATATGGATATTTTAATTATAGGTTCAGGCGGCAGAGAACATTGCTTAGCCTGGAAAATCAAACAGTCGGAATTAGCCGGTAAAATCTATATAGCTCCCGGTAACGGCGGAACGATGGATTTAGGCGAGAATATAGATATTAAACCCGATGATATTCAAGGATTAGCTAAATTTGCTGAAGATAAGAATATTGATTTAACCGTTGTAGGCCCGGAAGCGCCTTTAGTCGGAGGCATTACAGATATATTTGAAGAAAAAGGATTAAAAATATTCGGCCCTAATAAGAATTTGGCGCAGTTAGAAGGAAGCAAGATATTCGCAAAACAACTCTTACGTAAATTTAATATACCTACCGCAGATTTTGAGGTTTTTGATAATGCGAATAAAGCCAAAGACTATATCCGGAAAAAAGGTGCACCCCTGGTTATTAAAGCCGACGGATTAGCTGCCGGTAAAGGGGTTATAGTCTGTAATACCGCAGAACAGGCAATAGAAGGCGTAGAAGATATTATGGAGAATAAAAAGTTCGGTTCTGCCGGTGAGAAGATAATAATCGAAGATTGTTTAAAAGGGCAAGAGGCTTCTATTATAGCTGTCTGTGACGGTAAGAATATACTTCCCTTTTTAGCTTCACAAGACCATAAACAGATATTCGATGACGATAAAGGCCCTAATACAGGCGGTATGGGCGCTTATAGCCCTGCGCCTTTAGTTAACGAAGATCTTTTTCAAAAGATAATGAACAGGATTTTCTATCCTTTAATACAGGGATTAAGGCAAGAGGATAAAGAGTATAAAGGGGTGCTTTATGCGGGGTTAATGATAAACGATAATAACCCTTACGTTTTAGAGTTTAATGTAAGGTTCGGTGACCCGGAAACTCAGGCTATCCTGCCGAAATTAAAGAATGATTTTATTGATGTTATGATTAAAGGCATAGGAGGCAGGCTGGATAAAGTTGATTTAGATTGGGATGAACGAAAATGTGTATGTGTTGTTTTAGCTTCCGGCGGGTATCCTCAGAAATATGAAAAAGGTAAAGAGATAAAAGGTTTAGATAAAGTTAAAGGTTCAACTGATACGATAATTTTTCATGCCGGCACAAAGAAAAGTCCTTCTGACGCGCAAAACACAAAATATCTTACCAGCGGCGGCAGGGTTTTGAATGTAGTAGGCTTGGGTGAAAGCATCCAACAGGCTCAAAGGGCAGCCTATTCTGCTATTAAAAAAATAAAGTTCGATAAGATGTATTATAGAAAAGATATTGCAAACAAGGCGGTAGAACAATGAAAAAGATATCTGTAATTTTAGGGAGTAAATCAGATTTATCTCAGGTTGAGTCCGGATTATCCTTATTAAAAGAGTTTGGTATAGGATACGACTTACAGGTTATTTCTGCGCATCGTAATCCTGATAAACTTAAAAAATATATTAAATCTTTATCCAGAAAGAAGATCAAACTTGTTATTGCTTGTGCCGGATTATCGGCGGCATTGCCGGGAGTTGTTTCTTCCCATACCAATCTTCCTGTAATAGGCGTCCCTTTATATAGTAAATATTTTAAAGGTATGGATTCGCTCCTGTCTATATTACAGATGCCTAAAGGTATCCCGGTAGCTACTGTAACAGTAGGTTCAGCGGGCATGCAGAATGCAGTTATATTGGCTGCGCGTATTCTTGCATTAAATGATAGAAAATTGGTTAACAGGATTAAAAAGCATAGGGCCGCCCTTAAGAAAAAATAGAAGTGCACTCATACATAGTTGAAATAAATTCACAAGATAGCAGCCCCGATAAAATAGATAGAGCTGCATCTTTTATAAAATCGGGTAAGATAGTCGCTTTGCCTACTGAGACTGTATACGGATTAGCTGTAAACCGTGGGGTAAAAGAAGCTGTATCTAAACTTTGCTCCATTAAAAAACGAGATCCTGATAAACCTTTTACTGTCCATATAGGTTCCTTACAGGACTTTGATAGTTTTATAGATAGTTTACCGTGTTCCGGATACAGGCTTATAGAGAAATTCTGGCCGGGGCCTTTAACGATTATCGGCAACAGTAAAAACGCCGGTTCTACAGTAGGAGTCAGGTTTGTCGACCATCCTGTAACAGCACAGATTATCCGCCGCAGTGATTGCCAGGTTGTTATGCCGTCGGCAAATATTTCCGGGTATAAACCGGCTGTTACTGCCTCACAGGTAAAGGAGATATTCGGCAAGCAGATAGATATGATTATAGATGCTGGTGGCCCTGAATATAAAGTCTCCTCGACAGTTGTAGATATTACCAATCAACCGCCTAAAATTTTAAGAGAAGCCGCTATACCGGCAGAAAAAATAGATAAAGGTGATCGGGCGGCCCGGGTCCTGGGCTGGAGACCTGA
>CAZBZJ010000156.1:0-3665 GCA_964496355.1 uncultured Planctomycetia bacterium
TTTTCCAGATGGTATCTATATATACTAACCAGCTTTCTGCAGCTTTCTTCTAAAGTAAATTCATTTGCTCTTTCTTTAGCCCATTTCCTTGCGGCTTCCAGTCTTTCTCTACTACTCAGCAGACTTATGGCCTTCCGGCTTAAATCTTCCACCTTACCCGCATCAACCAGGTAATCCGGAGGTAACATCTCAGGCGGTCCGGGAACATCATAGGCTATTACCGGCACTGATGCTGCCAGCATTTCTAGTATCCCCCGGCCAAAACTTTCCAGATACGATGGAAATATTCCCACTGAACAATCAGACAAAAGTTGCGGTAATTGTTCAGGCGCAAACTCAGGAATAACATATATATTTCTTCTCAGCCTTCTGGGAAAATGACTCATAACAGCTCTTGCGGTCGTAAACATACCCTTGGTGCCGAGCAATTTAAACTCTGCTTCCGGAATTTCTTTGACAATATTCCCGACAATCTTAGGAAAATCAGCCGCACCTTTTCTAAAATCAAATGTACCAATAAAGGCTATTTTGGGGTTGCGGTATGGATAATTAGGGATTTTACCTAATGCTTCCAATAGCCGCCTATTCAAACCCAATGAAACTACTTTGATCTTATCTTCAAGGAATCCCCTCGCTAATAACTCCGACTTTGAATATTTATTCTGTACAATAATAAGATCCGCCTGTTGCATTGTAATATCAACAAGCTTTATGTGCATTTTAAAGTTACGAGCTCTCTGCGCACCATATACTATTTTACCTATCCAATGCCGCATAGACTTTCTTTTAGGAAAAGTTATCTTTTCTAAATGGTATTCAAGCAATTGAGATCTGGCAACAAATAATGTCTTATCTGTAAATTCTGCCCGGTCAAAAGGAAGTATAGAATAATCATATTC
This sequence comes from uncultured Planctomycetia bacterium, assembly GCA_964496355.1. Classification (GTDB taxonomy): domain Bacteria; phylum Omnitrophota; class Gorgyraeia; order Duberdicusellales; family Duberdicusellaceae; genus CAZBZJ01. Next base: position 900 of record CAZBZJ010000156.1, read on the forward strand.
TACCACATCATAATCACTAGCACGCGTTTTCAAGAAGTCTCTTAATTGAAGTAGATATTCTTTACGATTCTCTATGCATCCAAAAAATTCCGGGTCTACTATATCACACTTGCAGCCGATCCTATTCAATTCCTCACATAACTCAATTAGGCTTTTGGCCATTCCCAACTTTTCCGACAGTCTAATTGGGCTGCATAAAAGTATTTTCATCCGATTCAATCATATCCCCATTCTGTAACTAAATCCCTTCCTAAAAACCTGCTAAGTTTAATCACTTCATCCTTAAACAAAGGTTTAAGTCTATGAATAACTTCCGGCGAAAGTTCTTGACGGGTTTGCCGTTTAAACATAAAACATGAAAACATCATATCAAGTAATCGCCTCCGGACCCTCACCGATATAATATTCTTTATAGTTTTACCCAAAATTTTAAAACGGGTTTTGTCAATAACAATATCCTGGTGCAACCTCATTATAACAGGAGCAAACAGCCTCAGTTTTCTCCGCGGATTATAAATTTTAAAATAGGGTTTAAACGATGTATCGACTGCCAGAAATCCAAGAATATCTTTGTAAACTTCTCTAGTCTCCTTTACAAAGTCGTCAAAGATAATCATCTTTATCCGTTCTCTGCGAAAATATTTCAAAAACCTGTTTATCTGCTCGGTATATTTAATCATGTCTAAGTAAGGAATTGCCGAAACAGGATTGCTATTTGTGCTGCTACTCTGCAATACTGCATTCTCAAAATCTTCCATAGTTTCCACCGGCAAGAATCGATCGGACTTATATTTTAGCAGACTTCTCTGATAGTAATAATCCGAATACAAAAAATCTACCGGCTCTCTGAACATCATTATAATTTTTGCTTCCGGATTAAACTGCCATATGTTTTTTGCTGCCGTGAGGGACGGAAGATACCAAACTGAGGCTTCTCCTACGATCTTCTCATTTCCGGCATTTTTAAACAAACTCAGGTATTCTTCTATGTTATTTATATTGAGATAAGGAAACCTGTGATAATCCGAACAGAAAAAAGTCGGCTCCTTATCCGGGCTCATAAATATTTCCGGATGCTGTTTGAGGTACTGGTATAGTGAAGTCGTCCCGGATCTAGCATGCCCTACAATAAACAGATTGGGTTTACGCATATTATTTCTCCTCCACCCGTTTATCTACCCAAAAAATTGCTGATAAACTTCCCGATAAACCGCATAGGTTTCCTGAGCGGTTTTTTCCCAGGTGAAATCTTTTGCCCTATCAATACCTTTATGTATCAAAGCTTCTCTCAGGCTCTTATTTTCAACTAACATCTTTATTTTGGCCAAAAATTTTCCGGAATCATACGGATCAGCAAACTCTACCGAACCGGAATAAAGCTCCCGGAAAACCTCTATATCAGAACATACAACAGGTAAACCGCAGGCTAAAGCCTCTAAAACCGGCAAACCGAATCCTTCCGCAAAAGACGGCATTATTAAAATATCTGCGGCATTATACAATTCTGCTAATTTATTTCCATTATCGATGTTTTCAAATAATCTTATCCTGTCCTTGAGATTATTTTTATCTATAAAATCGTTCTGAGAATCAGTAAGTTTCCCCACCTTTACCAAAACTACATCCAACCGCGATTTAAGCATTTTAAGAATAAGTTCTACATTTTTTCTGGGATAGGACGTACCAACATGTAAAATTATTTTTCGGCCGCTATATTCTCTTAATAAATTATCTCTCAACCTTATCTTATCTAAAGGCTTAAAACAACTAGCCAGACCATAATGAATGACTTTTATATTTTTCTCAGGATAGTTAAAAAACTCTAAAATAGTTTTCTTGGTATATTCGGATACAGCTATAATCCTTGCCGCTTTGGTCAGACATTTAACATTAAACCAAAACCTTTTTTTACCTAACCATAAACTTTCTTCTTTTCTCTGTAAAGGAATCAGGTCATGACAGGTAACTATTGTATTTTTAGGGTCTAATGTCCTTAAAAGGCCGGCATAACTATGATCGCAAATATGATTAATGTTACCGGCTACTTTTTTGGCAATAAAGGGATAGATTATTTCTTTATAAATGTAATAGTTAAATTGTACTTTCGGTGAAAAAAATACCACATTTTCCGGCATAGCATTAAATAACTTATTGCCGTATAAAGCCATACTTTTAATATCTTCACCTTTCAGATTTCCAAAAAGCACAATTTTCATTTTTTCTGTAAAAATACCGCGGAATATGCCTGTTTGACAACAGACAATGAAAAATTCCTGCTATAAAATTCATTTATCTCCGGCTTTAATTTATCTAAATACTCTCTATTTTCAACTGCCCTTATAACAAGCTCTTTAAATCCCTCAATTGCCTTTTGAGTATTGCTCATAAGTATAAATGATTTATCCTGAAATGTTGAACCTGTATGAATATTTCCGGTAGTTACTAAGGGCAATCCGGAATATAATCCTGCCATGGCTGAACCACGCCTTGCTGAGATACCATCGGTATAAGGACACAGCATAATGTCTCCGGCCCTTAACAATTCTGCTACTTTGACCTTATCAATATGCCCTGTAGTGATTATATAATTCAATAGATTAATATTCTGCTCAAAATAACCGATTATATCCTGCCTATACCCGCCTATAAACAGCAACTTAACACTGTAGCTATTATTGACCAGATGATTCAAAGCAGCGATTACATAATCAAATAGTTTGGAAGGATGCAATCCGCCCAGAAATACAAGTATTAAGTCTTCTTTGC
>CAZBZJ010000157.1:0-3649 GCA_964496355.1 uncultured Planctomycetia bacterium
TGTAAATCCGTCCAGTTTATACCGGCATCGCTCATTAAGTTTATATCACTCCAGCAAATACCAGCATCACTCATAACTTGTAAATCTGACCAATTGATATTAGATTGTGTCATAACTTGTAAATCTAACCAATTAACTCCGGTTTGACTTAGGACTTGCATGTCCTGCCAGTTGATACCAGCTTCAGTCATAACCTGTAAGTCACCCCAGTTAATTCCAGCCTTGGTCATAGTATCCAGGTCTCTCCAGTTCACCCCTGCTTCTGACATAACTTGTATATCCTGCCAATTTACACCGGCCTCACTTATATCTTTCCATCCTTCCCAATTAACTCCGACATCGCTCATCACCTGAATATCAGTCCAGTTTACTCCGGCATTTGATAGAGCAGCTAAATTATCCCAATCTATATATTCGCTCCAGTTAGTCCCGGCACCTGTCATATATGCTAAATCAAGCCAATTTACCCCAGCCTCGGACATAGCCTCTAAATCTTCCCAGTTAACACCGGCCTCGGACATAACCTGCAAATCTTGCCAATTAATACCCGCCTCGGTCAGCACCTGGATATCCTGCCAATTAATACCGCTGGTGGTCATAACCCATATGTCTTGCCAGTTAATATTAGCCTGGCTCATTACCTGTAAATCCTGCCAGTTTACCCCGGCTTCAGTCATTACTTGTAAATCTTCCCAATTGATTCCGGCTTCGGTCAAAGTAGTAATATCATCCCAGTTAATACTTGCTTTTGACATAACCGCAAAATCGTTCCAGTTAACACCCGCCTTGCTTAAATCTTCTATACCAGACCAGTTAACTGCTACCATATTGTCATCCCACATCTTTTCTAATTTTTCAAAAACAGTAGATTCTGCTCCGGTAGGAGTACCGATTAGAGTCAGGATTTCTCCGGCTCTTTCCCAGATAGTCTGGCTTTCTTCAACTCCAACTGCCCGGTTGATCTCCTCAATCATCTCCCAGTTTATAGTGTCAGTCTTAGCTTTAATCTCGGTTACATCATCCCAGTTTATAGCTGAGGTGTCTTCGAGAATATCATCTAAAGTGCCCTCAAGAGAAGGATGGAAAATAAACTGTCCGAAATGATTAACCCCTTCATGCTTAATAGTAATATCTGCATACACTGTGCTCTTCTGCTCATTAGCATCCGGGCTCCAGGTATATTCCCACCAATCATCTGTTGTATCAACAGCTTCACCTGCGGGCTGCGTGACTCCAGATGAAGTCCCAGCAATATAAAAAGTAACAGTACAATCATTATCTGAATCTGCCGAGTTTAACTCTACTTTCTCTCCGTCTTTACTAAGCCAAACAAGAAGAAGCCAGGATCCATCACTGGCATCGTAGCCTAACTCTGCATGCACAGTATATCCTTCTTCCGGCATAATATTGAAAGAATCCGAGGTAGCTGAAACTAAATAATCAGCCGCAGCTTTAAGGGTATAGAGCTCACCCGGCTTATCAATCACCAAATCCGTAAATGTTGCCACACCCGAAGAAACCGTTTGAGTCGTAGTCCCACCCAAACTCCCGTTGCCAGGGTTATTACTGATACTTACAGTCACCGATGTAGAACTATCATCGGTTATCACATTCCCATACTTATCTCTAACCTGGACTACTGGCTGGGTAGAGAAAATTTCATTCACATAACTGTCACTGGGAGAAGTGCTGAAATACAGCCGGGTGGTTGTCCCGTGGCCTAAATCGGTATCTGTGGTATAACCGCCTTCATTATACCCGTCGTCAGAACCGCCATAGAACATCGTAGCTTCGGAATCACCGGAGGAATACCCGTCATCAGAACCGCCGTCATATTCTGCACAGAAAGCAAAGTAGAAAAAGGAAGGGATTACTAGCAGAACAAAAATAAGAAAAATTATATAAGGACGTTTTAGAAATATTAGCATAAAATATTTATAATAATCTAATATTTTCTACATTAAGGTAAGGGAAAGGCAAAAAAATTTTGGGTTAATGCCGCGAGACTAAGCCACTGTATGGCACAAAAAATAATAATAAAACAGAAGTCTCATAACACCTTTCGCCCTTCCCGGTTTAAATATTACCATATACAAGAAAGCATCAACACCCCTCCCCTAATATTTATAAATTATTAGAGAAAGAAATGTTCTAAAATTCCCCTAAACAATCAATCCGCCTCATTAAACTTAGATTTGAAACCGTTTTCAGCAATCCTCTCTTTTACAAATAAACTTTCGTCAGCACCAGGATTTTTTCTCAAATATTTCGAATAATAGACTTTTGCCTTTTCACTGTCATCTAAATAATAGTCGTACAATACAGCCAGGTTGTAATATATATCCGCATCTTCCGGCAATGCATTCAAGGCCATCTCGTACTCAGCGGCTGCTTTTGCATATTTTCCGTTACGGAAAAATAGGTTCCCCAGATTATAATGCGCCTTGCCGCTTTCCTGCGTTAGCCTTTCTTTGGCTGTTGCGAGCTCTTTCAACTTCACTTTAAGTGCCATTAATTCCTGCTCTGCCTCCTGCCACATTGAAAAATATTCATCTTGTTCACGTTTCTTTTGAATCGAAGCTATAAATTTCCGCAGGCTTTTATTTTTTTCTTTAGAATCCTCTAAATTATCAGCACAGGCTTGCAGCTGCTGATTTAATTCGCTCTGTATGGTTTCTTTTTCCTGCTGCTCCTCCTCCTGTAAAGAAGTGATCCTGCTTTGCAGATTTTCGATTTGATCGTTTAATCTTCTTATGCGTTCGGCAAATATATTCGCCCTCATCACCGCACCGTTTAATTTTTCCTCTAAATTTTCCTTTTCTTGTTTAAGGCGTTTATTCTCTGCCAGGGTCTCTTTTAAAGTTTGCGCCAAAGACGACTCGCGTATTACAATGGGGCTATCTTTTTGAGAGAAAGCAACGTTTGGCAAAAAAAAGACAAAAAAATAAATTAAGAATACGCCTTTCCTATAAACCATAATTTTTCCCTTTGTTGAAAAAGCTTACTTAATATTTTTTATCCGGCTTAATCTCCGGTTCATGGATTTTTTGCTTAGCTGCACCGCCCCCGGATTCTCTATCCATAAGTTGTACAGCCATAACATCCTCATTTTGTGGATACACAGACCCTTCTTCTATACTATAAGAAACAGAGTATTCCTTATCCGGCTTAATATCTTCTCTACGGTTAAGCTGCTTGTCGGCAAAATTCTCAGTTCCCGAAGTTATATGCGGAGTAAGCAAAATAACAATCTCTGTTTTAGTCTTAGCGTTTGAATAATTAGAGAACGCTTTTCCGATTAACGGAATATCCTTTAAAACAGGCACTCCTTTTTCAGAACGTGTAATCTCATCCTGACGAAGCCCGCCAATAACAATAGTATGGCCGTCTTTGACTATTACATCTGTTTCTACCAAGGTAGTGTTTATAAGGGGAACCTTTGCTCCCTGTGTAGTAGTAATAGTATCCGATCGAGACGAAATTTCCGGGCGTATCTTCATCGTAACATATCCGTCTTCATTTATCGTCGGAGTAACCCTAAACTGTACCCCTACGTCTACATAATGTATCTCCTCATTGACTTTCTGGCTCTCACCGGTTCCAATAGTAGTCGTAGTCACGTAAGCCAGTTTATCGCCTATGTGTATCT
>CAZBZJ010000158.1:0-3641 GCA_964496355.1 uncultured Planctomycetia bacterium
CAGCCGAGGTAAGTGATACCGTTTGGCCCCGCCTCAGGCTTTTCTCCGCCTGAATTGGGTATTGTGTCCCTCGAATTCCCGGCATCTTCAGTAAATGATTCATATATAGAATAGGTAGTGCTATACCATGCTCTCAACCCGCCTAAGTTGAAATCCACATCAGACATTGTATTCTGCAAACTCTTATCAAAGCCATTTCTGTAAATATCCAATGCATTCTTTAAAACCGACGAATACCTTTCTATTGTTTTGCCTTCCAGCATTGTACTTAAGATGACATTCGCTTCCAATAACCTGCGTAAAGCCTTCCTATCAGCTGTCACCCTGTCAGAACCTTCACTTTCTAAATATTCAGCAGCAGTGTTTAGAAGATCAGCCACTAATTCAATATAATTCTGTTCCTCAAATCTAACAAAATTCAGCCCTTCCCCATATACTCTGACTCCCGAAGATAATTCTGTCCAGAAGGTATCTCTCTTCTTCAGATTTTTTGCGGCCTTTCTCGAGCCTTGATAAATCGGATGGACTTCTGCTGGTATACGTTCTCTATTCATATGTGCCATAAATAAAGCAGGCAGCTGAGAAGGATGATATACTGTCTGCCAAAGATCGGGTTTTACACCTGAGTGTATAACAACAAAATCTCCATCACTCGGGTTAGTATATTCCTCTCCGTTAAGAAGGCTTCCATACACATAAATACTGTCATCTTCTGTTAATCCCAAAAGGACATGGCGTAAATCTTCGGCAATATCAATAGCTCGGGCGATACGAGTCGCGTAAATTACCTTACCTTCAAAATCTAAACCATTCCAATACCAATTTGTCCTATTTTGTTCAAGTTCCAACAAAGAATCTCTCAGCCTTTCTATTAACTCTTCCTCACTAACATCATCGTAAATATAGCCAGCATAAAACTGCAACCCAATCATCTGCGCTTCTGTTAAAATCGTTTCGGCCTCATCTTTAGCATCTCCTATAGGCAACCCGCCGGAATAAACAGCCAATTGGCCATCAACCATTACTGCTCTTATTGAAGGGTTATTTTCATCATACCAATCACCATGTTCGGAGTCATAGGTCCAATCCGAATCACCTTCGCCACGCTCTGAATTAGGTATTGTGTCCCTCGAATCCTGCGCTAATCTGCGTTCTCTAACTAACGTTAAGATACCTCGTCCTATACGTCGGAATCCGTCCGTAATACTTTGTAACATCGTCCCAAGCCTGCTTAGCAAGTTCGGGAGGAAGCTTCTCAAAGTGGCCGTTAGTCTGAGCTTTAACCCATTTACCGCCGAAATCAAATAAGAAATTCCGGATACGATTGCCTTGACGGGCTGCCGCGAAGATAACCCCTTCAAGCCCGCCGATAACCATGTGCGTAAACTCGAATTTCCTGTCTTGCGTCTTGTGCCTTGTGTCCTGTGTCTTGCGTAATACCATAATTTTCCTCCTTTATTATTAAGACGATAAGGGCTCCTCGTGACATTTGAAGTGTTTGGGGAGGCGACTTCGTCACGGATCCCGGAGCCCTTAGAAATAATTGCTAAAAATACACCAATCCCGAGCCCTATATATATAGGTAAGAGATTGCCAGTATATATTGCTGTAATAGTTGATAAGCCAAGGATATTGGCTATTGGGTGGGAATATAAAGTAATGCCATTAGACGCAGAAATTCCGCCTTTATTTTGAGGCGGTCCTCGAGCACTATGGCTTCTTACAGAAACTATTCTAACTAAATTCTTAAGAAAACTTAATAATAGTTCTAAAACTGGCGGTTTCTGTACTTCTATAGCATTACCACCAACACCTGACATCCTGCCAGATGCATTATCTTTACCTGTAGATGCTCCGTTCCCAGCTTTTCTGCTAGCTGGTACACCTGCTGGCTGTCTTTCTGTAGCTGCACTTCTTCCGGTTCCAGCTCTGTTACTTGGTGCACTCCTATCGTTTGCAGAGCTGTGATTTGCTGCATTTTTTCCTAAAGAACCATCTTCTTCTTGCCCATTTCGGGCTAAAATTTCTGTAGAATCTTTATGTTCTTCGCCTCTATTCGTCCTTCCTGAACCATTCCGCACAGAGGCTGCAGCGGAACGGCCCGTTCCGACACCGGGTGAACCAGGACCACGGGCTTTTAAATTTGCTAATTTTCGTCTAGTATCATTTGCTGCTGCTAACTGAAGTGGATTATCGACACGTATCCCATTATTTAAATCATCTGCATAAGCATCACTAGCAGTAAACATATTACGTACAACCGCTCCAAAAGTCAATCCGCCGCCTAATCCAGGCATAGGTAAGTTATGCTGTGAAGGTACAGGAACCTGCGGCCCCATCGGTGCCGGTAACATTGGCTGCTGCGGCAATGAATGTTGATTCACAGGTACATCAGGAATACCCTGCTGGCTATCAACCGGAGCTGAACCAGCCCTAACAGCTGACCCAACATTAGACCCGGATTTAGGTGATAATGCTGAACTAACCATTCTGTTGACATCTATACCCAATCCGCTGGCCGCTCGTGCAGCTTCATTCAACGCTCGGGTAGCTTCTGCTTCGCCCTGTCTTCTTACTAAAGCATCTCTATATTCTTGTACAGCATCCTGTAAATTCTTTACAGCAATAAAAACTTCACCATCTTGCTCTGCCATCTGATGTTGTAAATCAGCTCTGGATAAGCCACTTTGAAGAGCTAAACTTTCGGTTAATTCATGCTCGAAAGTCTCTAAATCAGCTGTTTTGGCAAGGTATATTCTGCCGGGTTCAGATTCGAATACAAACCCTTTAGACCCTTGAGAGTTAAGAGTATCTCTATTGACTATAACAACTTCAACTAATCCTGCGAACTTTTCAGCTCTTAAAGCTATCTCTTCAGGTAACTTTTCTATCCTGCCGGCACTTTCGATTATATTTCGTGTTTCGTCTGCTAATGCCTCATCAGCAACACCTGTATCAGCAGACCCTCTAACAAGTTCACCCTGAACGGGCTGTTTCTGTTCTTCTGCCGGCTTTTCAACATCACTTGCTATACCGCCGGCAACAAACTTTGAATCTTGTTTCTTATCACGCCTCTGAGCCAGCCATTCTCTACCAGCCTGTTTCATATTGAATCCATCCAGATAATTAACTTTTGATTCTGCAGCTTTTTCCGGCGCCATCTTTTTACCAATATAAGATAGGACTGTCCCACCACCGATCAGTGCGGCTTTAAAAGTTAAACCGCCGGGTAAAAAACAAGCTAAGGCGATAGATAATACCGTGCTATCGTTTATACCTAAAGGCAATAAATTAAATCCACCTAAAGCTAAAGGAACTAATAAAAAAGGGCTGGTAAGTGCCGCCAAACTAAAACTAAACCCGAAAAACCCGCCCCAGATAGCTAAACCTACAGCAAGGTTAAATGCGGGGCCTGCAAACGAAGACCAGAACTTCTGCACAGGTGTTCCTAAAGATTTACCGGAATCATACTTAACTAATCCGCCAAAGCCATGAATAACAAACCTTATAGGCCTTAAGCCCAAAGATTTACCGAAGATAAGGTGGGACAACTCATGGCCGGCAATATTAAATAATAAGTATACAACACCGCCGACAATACCCAAACCGCCCGTAAGCAGGCTACCGGCAATAATAGCCCC
>CAZBZJ010000159.1:0-3607 GCA_964496355.1 uncultured Planctomycetia bacterium
CTTTTTATTAAATAAGAATCTACTGAAGATATGTTCACCCAGGGTTTCTTTTACAAACCTGCTTTTTTCAGTTTCTCCGATAGCTTCAAATAAGTTTCCCGGTAAAGCGGTCAAACCGCGTTTTTGCCTTTCTTCCATAGCCATCCTGTAGATGTTAGGTTCAACCGGTGCAGGGGCTTTGTATTTATTTTCTATTCCTTCTAATCCGGCAGCCAGCATAACCGCAAATGCGAGGTAAGGGTTACACGCCGGATCCGGACATCTGAGTTCCACCCGGGTCGCTTTTTCGTTTCCTTGCCGGTAGGCCGGCACTCTTAGCAGGGTAGTCCTGTTTCTTTGAGCCCAAGAAGCGTAAACCGGAGCTTCATATCCTGTGACTAATCGTTTATAAGAGTTCACCCATTGTGCAGTAAACGAACATATATGGCGGGCATGTTTTAACTGTCCGGCAATAAATTGTTTAGCTGCCGCAGAAAGGTGGTGTTCATCTTTTTTGTCAAAAAAAGCATTTTTTTTATTTTTGAATAGTGATTGGTGTATATGCATCCCGGACCCATTGACTCCGTAGAGCGGTTTGGGCATAAATGTAGCGTAAAGCTCATTTTGTTGAGCGACTTCTTTTATGACATATTTTGATGTTATTACATTGTCAGCGGTGGTCAGGGCATCGGAATATTTTAAATCGATTTCATGCTGGCTGGGTGCTACTTCATGGTGAGTTGCTTCCATCTCAATACCCATATCTTCGAGCATTCTTACGGTTTTATTTCTTAAAGTATTGGCTACGTCATTGGGTATAAGCTCAAAATAACAGCCTTCATCGATTATTTCCGGTTTTTTCGCGGACTTAAAATAAAAGTATTCAATTTCCGGGCCTATATAAAAGTTGGTAAACCCTAATCGTTTGGCTCTATCCAAGACTTTTTTCAGGACATACCGGGTATCGCCTTGATAGGGCGTATGATCGGGGTTTAATATATCACAGAACATCCGGGCAATGGGCGCGCCGGTTTTTGTCCAGGGAAGGATTTTGAAAGTATCGGTATCCGGCATAGCTATAATATCCGATTCTTCGGCTTCGGCAAAACCTGTGATAGAAGACCCGTCAAATCCTTTGCCGTGTTCTAAGGATTCTTTAAGCTCTCCCCGGGTAATGGAAACGCATTTTAATATTCCCAGGATATCGGCAAACCACAGTTGTATGGTTTTGATATTATTTTTATCGACCAGTTTCATAATCGAGTCTATTTTATTCCGGCTATTTTTTTTTCGTACAGCGTTATCCGGGTTAGCCGCCTGCGCGGCCGGTGTAGAGGCAAGGCCAGGCTCAATCTCGTCTTTTGGTATAATATATTGTCTGCCGGCTTTATCGGCGGTTAAGGCACCGTGTTTTATGCGTTCTATAACTGCTTGCCGTGATATCCCCAGTATTTTCGCAGCTTCTGTCGGGCTAAAATATTCTTTGGCCATTTCTCTCCTCCTTTTTTACCGTTTCAAGAGAACTATTACCCATTTACCTTTACAAGTGTAAAGTAAATTTTTACGCTTGTCAAGAAAAAAAATCAAAAGAGTTAGCATTAAGTGACTTTATAGTTAAATCAAGACATTAAGTCGGGACACATCCCAATTAAAAGGGTTTTTTTTTGGGGTTTTGAGATGTTATAATCATTTCAAACGCAGTATTGGGCAGTATTGGTATGTATAAAGAACAGAATATCAAGATAGAAGAGGACAGGCTTTTTTTACGCCAATGGATGCAAAATCAGCCTGTAGATGCTGTTATAATTGTCCATGGCATTGGAGAGCATTCCGGCAGGCATATTCCTGCAGCCGAATTTTTCTATAGCAGGGGTTTTTCTGTATATGCCTTTGACTTGCCCGGACATGGTTTGTCTTCCGGATTGCGAGGGCATATAGATAAGTTTGAAGATTATATCCAGATTTTAAAAACAGTAAGAAATCTTATAACGGGTATGAATAAAAATAGAAAGATATTTGTGTTGGGCCAGAGCCTGGGAGCTCTTATTCTTATCCGCTATTTAGAGAGGTATTCTGATATCGATGCCGCAGTTGCCATAAGTGCTCCTTTAGCATTGTATAATAAGGTTTCTCGGTGTAAGGTGCTGGCTGCACATCTGCTGAATATCGTGAATCCAAAGATTTGTTTCTTAGATACCAATGTTAAAGCCGAATATCTGACCCATGATAGGCGTATATGCCGGGAATATGACAGTGATCGGTTGGTGTTTTATCAGCGAAGCGTTCGTTTATATATTGGTTTTAACAAAGCCAGGCAGTGTGCTTTTAAACAAGCTGCTAAGATAAAAATACCTATGCTTATTTTAGCAGGAGGATGCGATAAAATAATATCACTGGATAAATTGCAGGAATTTTATAACCAGCTTGGCAGCCTTGAAAAGAAATTTACTGTTTACGATGGCCTTTACCATGAGATACTCAACGAACCGGCTAAGGAAACTATAATCTTAGATATACTTGAATGGATGAAAGCCCAATAGTTTAATTCGGGACTCATCCCAATTAAATACGGACTAAGAACCAGGAACTAAACCGGATGTGTCCCTAATTAAATTCATTTCTTGACACTTATTTGCTTGCGGCTAAAATATTTTAAAGAAGGTATAAAGGTATATAAGAAGAAAAGGATTAGTATGAGAGGCTCGTCGTACAAAGAGTATATCGATACCCTGAATAAAATAAGTAAAGCAATAACATCGGATCTGTACCTTGAAGATGTTCTTAAGCTTATCGTTACCCTGACAGCTAATGTTATGCGGGTTAAGATCTGTGCTTTGTGGATTTTAGACGCTAACCGTAAGGAATTAAGAATAAGAGCAACCCAGGCTATAAGCAGAGAATATCTAAAGGAAAGAGTTATAAAATTAGGTGAAGGGATTGTTGGCTTGGTTGCAAAGGAAAAGAAGCCGAAATCCATACTTAATGTTCTTAAAGACAGGCGGTTTAAAGAAAAAGAATTAGCAGAAAAAGAGGGTTTAGTCTCAATGTTGAGTGTGCCGATGATGGTAAAGAGGAAAGTTATCGGCGTTATCAATTGTTATACTAATAAGGAATATAAATTTACCAAGAGTGATATCGATCTTTTAACTACGGTTGCTAACCAGGCTGCGGTATCAATAGAAAATACCGAACTAATGGTTAAAACTAAAGTAATTCAGGAAGAACTCCAAACCCGTAAAAAAGTCGAAAAAGCAAAAGGTATATTAATGCGTGAACAGGGCTTGGGTGAAGAAGACGCTTTTAGGGTAATACAGCGTTCTAGCATGGATAAACGAGTCCACATGAAAGATATCGCCGAAGCTATTATCCTTGCTGCGGAGATTCGAGCGCCGTCTAAAGGAGGTTAGTTAAATATGGATAAGCCTGTATTAGATAAAAAAATAACATCTTTTTTAAACCGTAAGGAATTTATAAATGTCGGAACCTGCGATTTTGATGGCCGGCCTAATGTAGCCCCGAAGTTTTTATTAAAAATAGCCGGTAATTTTATTTATTTGGTAGATTATGTTATGGGCAGGACGTGGCGTAATATTAAGAATAACCCGCGTATATCGATGTCCACTGTAAA
>CAZBZJ010000160.1:0-3592 GCA_964496355.1 uncultured Planctomycetia bacterium
AAAAAGCCTGTTTCTAATCCCTGCTCGCTGAAATCTCTATCGCCTAAAAAAGCCACTATCTTCTTATTTGTTAATAACTTCTTGCACCTGCGCAATGCCGCACCCACATGGATAATACGCACTCCGCATATAGCGCGTTGTTTATTAAAAAATTCATTTACTTTTTCAAAAGAATGTGTTAATGCTACAGCATAAAATGGATATCCCAGTTTAGCCACAACCGCCCCGCCTAATTCCCAGTTGCCTAAATGGCCGGTTAATATGATTACGCCAGGAAAATCATTCAGGCATTTATCCAGATACTTTAGGTTAGTGATTTTTACATTTTTATTTATAAACTCTGTGTCTATTTCGGAAAACCTAAAAAAATCAACCAGATACTTACTAAAGTTTTCGAATATCTTCTTAGCTGTCCAGATAATTCTAGCTTTATCTTTGCCGATTATTTCTTTGGTGTTCTTAATTATAACCCGCCGGTCAGTAGGAGAAAAATAATATTTACCCCTGGAAATCAAAGTGGCCAGGGAATAACATACCCTCTTAGGAAAAATCAAAACTATAAATTTCGCTACTATATATAAAATCCAATTAATCATTTACTTTTCCAGACTCTCTAAAATAAGTTTACTTATATTCAATGACGCATCCGGTTTAGAAAAATATTTTCCTTTACTTTTCAATCTCTCTAACAAGCCGGCGTCAGTGAGAAGGCCCCGGACTAATTGTCCAACCTGCTCTACGGTATCGGCTTTTACGGCCAGGCCGTTATCTAACAAAAATTTAGCGTTGTTTTCTTCCTGTCCGGGTATAGGTTTTAATATAATCATAGCCACATTCTTGCTAAGGGCTTCGGAAGTAGTTATACCGCCGGGTTTAGTAATAATTATATCGACAAATTCCATTAATTTATAAATATCTTCTATATAAGGAAAAATCCGGAAATGCCGCTTGAATTTACGGGTTGAAAGCCGATTGTACAACTTTCTGTTTTTGCCGCAGACTACAACCACCTGTAAATCCAGGCCTGATTTATCCAGGATATCAGCGACTTCACATAAAGGCCCAATACCGGATCCACCGCCCATAATTAAAACCGAAGTTACGCCTTCTCTAAGGCCGAAACGCCGTGCTGTCTGACTGCCGGGATATCTACCGGTAAATTCGGGGTCTATAGGTATGCCCAATGGCTTAAGTTTACTTTCGGGTATTCGGGCATTATAGAATCCTTCCTTACACCACGCTGACGGAATAATATAATAATCTACGTTATTATGAAACCAAAACCTATGTGCCCAGAAGTCGGTTACAACACCGACTAAACTAAATTTATAACCGCTTTTTCTCTTAAAATCCGATACTACACCGCAGGGATATGCCTGCGTACAAATAACCACATGGGGGTTTATTCTAGTTATGACTTTCCGCATCTTGAAAAAATCACAGAAATGGGTAAATCTGCGAAACGGAACCAGAGATTCAAAAACTTTCTTTTTGTCATACACATTACCCCAAATCCAGGAACATTTTTTTATAATAACCCCATATAGAAAATTTATCACTTTAGAAAAAACCGGATGCAAAAACTTCAAGATATCATACGAATAGACTTCGCATTCCCTATCTAAAACAGTTAGCGTTCTTTCCAGGGCTTTAGCGGCTTTATGATGGCCTGATAAATTGGTGATATAAAATATCAGTATTCTTTTAGGCAAACTTATAGCCTCCTGTTTCTAAAAGCTTTCTTAAAAGCAGTAACTACCAAAGGCGAGAACTGTTTACCGTTTTCTCTTACGATCTCCTCGTACGCTTCGGTCCGGCTGAGTGCCTTGCGGTAGGGCCTTTCAGTAGTCATCGCATCGAAAGAATCTGCTACTGCGATTATAGCCGCAAGGAGAGGTATCTTTCTGCCTTTTATCCTGCCGGGGTACCCCGTACCGTCGTACCGTTCATGGTGGTGTTTGACCCCTTCTAAGGCGGCATAAAACTCTTTCACCGGCCGCATGATCTCAACGCCTAAACCGGGATGTTTTTTAATCTCTTCCATCTCTTCGGGCAACAGCCTTCCTTTTTTATTCAATATCTTCTCAGGAACTCCGATCTTACCTATATCATGCAATAGCGCAGCAATACGCAGCTGTTCATTCAGGTTTTTCCATTTCTTCAGCGGTATCTTACGGATTTTTTTAATTTCATACATCAAAACAAGTGAATAGAAATGTACCCTTTCAGTATGCCCGGAAGTATACCGGTCTTTAGCTTCTATAGCCTGGGCAAGGGCTCTGACCGTATTTAAAAACAGGCTCTTGTTCCTATCCGATTGGGCTTTGAGGTCTTCAAAAAGCCATGCGTTTTGTATGGCCATTACCACATCAGAAGCTAAGACCGACATAAAACTCATCTCCTCTGCCCCAAACTTGGCTTTATTCTTTTTTTTGCCCAGAAACAATATCCCTACAAGTTGATCCCTGAAAAAACCGGCTATACACGCATAAGCCTTCACAAAAGACATCTGGAGCTTCAAATCTTCGTAAAAAGATTTTCGGCCCGGATCAGTCTTAACCTTTTTTTTCTTCAGAGCTGACGCAACTTCATTATAGACCAAAAAATTATTGTCCCGGATTTTCTTATCGCCTTCGGTAAAATAGCGTATTATGGGATTAGTCCTGTCGATCTTAGCAAACCCCGCCGGGACTTTAATACCGCTCTTGCCGCGGGAAACTGTAGCAACATATACCTTACGGTTTCTGTCATAAAGGAAAATACCGCTATGCTCGATCTTTATGTTCCTCATAATAGTACGCAGGATCAGCCTATTAAGAATATCCGCGTCATGAATAAGGATCATCTGGTGGGCGGCTCTTTCTAATTCTTTTCGGTAATCAACTTTCATTACTAAACACTATTCTATCAGCTACTGGTTTACTAAACCTCTAAAATCTCGGAGACTCTTTTATGTAAGTCTTTCAAGTCCAAAGGTTTACTGATATAATCATCGGCTCCCAACTGTAAGGACTCCTTCATCGATGCCTTATCTTCATTGCCCGTAACCATAATAATTTTGACATTTTTATCCTCTTTACGGATGATTTTTAAAAGCTCGAATCCATCTAATCCGGGCATATTTATATCGAGCAAAATGAGATTCGGAGCCTCTTTGCGGAAGATATGCAGGGCTTTATCGGAATTAGTAGCCTGATATACTTGTATATGCTTACGCTGAAGAAAATTACTCAAGAATTCTACTATCTGACTCTCATCATCAACGAGTAACAATTTACGCAAAACCCTTCCTCCACAGCCGGAATAAACGGCTAAAATAAAATTTCTCCCATCCCCCGACATTGAAAAACAAAGAAATAATCCTTCGAAGAAAAAGCAAAAGTTCTTAAAAAAGGTTGATTTTATTCAATATTATACTATCCTGAAGTCTCAGTAACAAGTTTTTTTCTTAAAAGCAGGCAAAACAGCAAAAAAATTGGTATCCTTATCATTACTGGCCATTAGAAAAGCTATAAACCGGCAAGCAAGGACAAATCACCACATCTTTTGCAGGGATTCGGATAGGACCGGGTGAGAGAATATCATATCTTTT
>CAZBZJ010000161.1:0-3585 GCA_964496355.1 uncultured Planctomycetia bacterium
TTTCTATGCGTGGTGTTTGTAGAATGCACCTTTATACTCTCAACCGTTCTTTCAATTAATCCTGAAACGCCACCCGCTATACTCTCTGCCATTTCTACGTGGTCTTTACCCACAACGCTGCGCAGTAACTTACTGCCTTGAGTAGCGCCTATGCTAATACCTACAAGGACAACACCCGTGACTATTGCGAATATCATCAATGCGACTTTAAGTTTGATCCCTATTTTACGTTTAGCGCGCTTAAGCATACTTTATAACTCCTGAATCCGTCGGCCAGCTCACTCCAGAAAAGACAAATCATAAGGAGCTTCTTTACCGAATTCTTGGCTCAATTCATTAACTTCCTTTTTTAGCTCAATTATCTTGTGTTCACGTCCGATTGCGGCTTCTTTAAAATGCTCTAAATCCTTTAAGTTTTTCTTAATTCTCTCTTCGGCCTGCTTTCGCTCGGTAATATCCCGGCTAACAAAAACCATTTCTTTTCCCGACAAAGTTGCAACCGCTTCCACATAACGCCAGCCGCCTGATTTTTGCGGCAGCCGGCACTCGATAGTCTCAGCTATCTCTTCCCTTTTACCGGTAACAAGTTGTTTTGTTTTGGCGGTTACATATTTTTTAAGAAGCGGAAGCAGCCGCTTCTTATCTTCGGGATGAATGAAATCCATCCCGGAGCTCCCGATAAGCTCATCCGGAGAATATCCTAATACTTTCTCATACGACGGGCTGGCATAAATAAATGTGGCATTCATATCAAGAGCGGTTATGCTGATTAAATCCCTTGTATTTTCGGTTATTAACCTCAGCTCGGATTCACTCTTTCTTAAACTTTCTTCTGCCTGCTTTCGCTCAGTGATATCCCGGCAACTGCCGTAAACCAAACCATTAGGCAAAGCCACGGCGTTTAAGTCAACCGGTATAACCGAAGAATCCTTCCGGCACAACTCTGTCTGGATAAATAAACTTTTACTTTTTAGAAGCCTGCCGAAAAGCTGCATATCAGCTTTGGCTTTCCCCGGTGCTGAAATATCCACTATATTCATTTTAAGAAACTCTTCTTTCGAATACCCCAGAAGTTCACAAGCTGCCTGGTTGGCATATACGTAATTGCCTTCTCTATCGCTGATAAAAATAGCGTCCGGCGATTGTTCGCTTATTATCTTGTGCATATTTGCGCTATTCTGCAAAAAAACCTCGGCTGTTTGGCTCCGAGCCTGCATATCCTTATCATCTTTGTTTACCTGATTCATCTCTGCCTTAGGCTTTTTCTTCCATTTACCCAACCAACTCATCTATCGCCTCCAGCAATCTCTGGTTATCAAACGGTTTATCAATACAAATATCCGCGCCTAATTTACGGATTTTTCCTTTACCTTCACTCTCAAAAAACGCCGATATTGCGATAATCCTGATATTCTCGCCGAACTCTTCCTGCTTTATCTGTTTAGTAACTTCATACCCGTCCATCCCCGGCATCCGGATATCCAGTATTACCAAATCCGGCCGAAATTCATATATTTTTCTGCCGGCATCAAAGCCGTTAAAGGCAGTCTCTATCTCAAACTTCTTGGTAACCCTTAAAGCCCTGCGAATAGACTTGACCATATTTTTATCATCATCGACTATAAGTATCCTGCTTTTTTCTTTTGAGCCTCTAAGCTGGTCAGGAACCGGCATATTATACCGTTTAAGAAAATTGATTAAATCCTGTACATTCACCCGGTTATGCCCGCCGGGTGTCTGGTAAGCTTTAAGTTTGCCTTCTTCTATCCATTTAAGTACACTCCGGTAGCTTACATCACACAACCCGGCGATTTTGCCGCTGGTAAGAGATTTCTGGTTCATAAACCTCCTTTCTGAAGGATTTATCCGTTTTTCAGGTTTTTCAATTTATTCAAATTTTTCCATATTGAGTATACACCAATACACCCGGATTTGTCAATGCTTCCTCAAAAAACCAGCTATAGTTATGGGGACGTTGTACTAGCTCAATAATTCGGTAACCTTTTATAGGGAGTTATGATATATTTTGCGCGCGCAACGATCGGAGTAGCTCCGATAGGAGCTATCGGGTTTAATTCAGAAATACCACGGTGTGAGCACGCAAAATATCGTCATAACGACCATTTAAAAAAGTTACCTAATTACTGAGCATTAACAGACACCCCCCAAAGGAACACCCTACTATTGCAAAGTTTGTAACCAGTAGCGTGCCCTTTGGGGGATATCCCCGAAACGGCTGGTTTTTAAGCTAATTTTTCTATCTGCTTTATAAGAAGGGCGGGATCAAAAGGTTTATCCAGGCACACATCTGCGCCTAGTTTTCGGATTTTATCTTTACCATCCTCGCTAAAAAAACCCGACACAGCGATTATCTTTGTGTCATCGCCCCTATCGGAAGCTTTTATCTGTTTAGCAACTCCGTAACCGTCAATACCGGCCATACGGATATCAAGCACGACTATCCGGGGTAGAAACTCGAAAAGTTTACGGCCGGCTTCGAATCCGTCAGAAGCTACGTCTATTTCAAACTCTTTTCGTAGCCTCAATGCCCGTTTTAAAGACCTGACCATATTTTTATCATCATCGACTATAAGAATACGTATGGTTTCCTTTATTCCCCGGAGCTCATCGGGTATAGCCATATTATATTTCTTTAAAAAAGCAATAAAATCGGTTACGTCTATACGGTTATGACGGCCGGCTGTCTTTTTAGCCTTGAGTTTACCGTCTTCAATCCACTTCAATACGCTCCTATAAGTCACATTACAATACCTGGCTATTTCTCCGGTAGTAAAGACTTTCTGATTAACCATTATTCACCTTATTACAAAGCCGGCGTATAGTCCTGCGAAACTTTTCCTCATCAAAAGGCTTCTCAAAAAAAGCATCCGCACCTAACGCTTTCATAATATTTGCGCCAACTTTCCCCGAATATCCTGTTATACCAACAATCTTAGGCTTTATTCTATAATTATTTTTCATTTGCAAATCTAAAAAGAACGTATATCCATCTTTCTCCGGCATTTTTATATCTAAAATTATAAGGTCAGGGGAAAAATCCTCCATTTTCTCTTCGGCAACCTTGCCATTCCAGGCTTCAGCAAACTCATATTCATCTTCTAAACCCAAATTTCTCTTAATTGCATTCCGCATATTCTTTTCATCATCGACAATTAAAATCCTTTTCGCCATTTTTACTCCTCTATTTTCACATTTTGCCGATTTTTCTTATTTTATCATAATCAAGCTGATTTTACCAGCCAAAAATTACCTGACCTTCTCATTATCAGCAAATGCTAAAAATCCGCTTATCTCTGCCAATGTTGTATCCGGCCCCTTGCCGGTTATATCTGATTTCTTAAACAACACCGGGCTTTTTGCATAATTATTTCTATATTCATATTCGATATCCAAAACATAAAAGCAGTTATATTCATCAACCAAATATTGAGCAAACTCTAAAGAAGTTATAGCCGAAGTAGGTTTTAGGACTGTATTATCCAGGTAAAAATAACGGTTATTATATTTAAATACGCAGATAGCGTGCCGATAATCTGAATTGATGAGAGCTATGACATTGGCTTT
>CAZBZJ010000162.1:0-3563 GCA_964496355.1 uncultured Planctomycetia bacterium
ATACGACCCTAACACTTTTATAAACTTACATTTCTCGCTTAGTTCTTCGACTGCTTTTTTGGCTTTGTTATTAGTAATATGCCCTTGAAAATCTACAAAGAAATAATATTCCCAGGGTTTTCGGCGCGAAGGCCGGGATTCGATCTTAGTCAAATTAATCTTATATTTCTTAAATGGGGCAAGCATATCATATAAGGCTCCTATCCTGTCCTTTACCGAGAATAACAGCGAAGTTTTGTCTTTACCCGTAGCCGCTGTTGAATAATCACCAACAACTAAAAACCGGGTAATATTATCCGGTACATCCTGAATATTTTTAGATAAGGCCTTCAATCCATATGCCTGAGCGCAAGCCTGCGATGCAATACATGCGGCATTACGTTTCTTTTTGACGATTTCCGCAGCTTTGGCTGTTGAACTGGTAGAAATAAGCTCTCTATCAGGCATATGCCGCTGTAACCATAACCTGCACTGGGCTAAAACCTGCGGATGAGAATATATTTCCTTTATGTTTTTAGCCGCCGTTTTTCCTAAAAGGTGGTGTGTAACCTTCAAAACAACTTCAGAACATATCTTTAAGTTAGAATCTATAAACATATCTAAAGTATGATTTACTATTCCTTCGGTCGAATTCTCGATTGGCACAACGCCGAAATTAACCTCTTTATTTTCCACCGCATTAAAAATGCTGGAGATACCTGCGTAGGGGCAAAATTTTACTTTATGGCCGAACTTTTTTATAGCCGCAATATGGGCAAACGTAGCCTCCGGGCCGAGATACCCGATCTTCAGCGGCGCGTTCATAGCAAATGTAATTGACATTATCTGCGTAAACAAAAATTCCAGCGTTTCATCCGGTATGACTCCGGGATTAAGTTTTTTTACTCTTCTTAAAACTTCGGCTTCGCGTTCCGGCGAATAAGGATGTATTTTTTTTTCTCGTTTTATTCTGGTAATTTTAGAAGTATTCTTTATCCGTTCGGATATCAATTCTACGATTTTTTTGTCGATTGAGTCAATCTTGTCTCTCAACTTCTTCAGTTTCATTAGTATTCTCCTTTTCCTCCGTACTTGGAACTTCCTGCTCATCTTCATATTCGCTGCCTTCTTCACCGTCCTCATCAGCGGTTATACCGGCGGCGTTTAAGCCGACTTTATATTCATCGGTATTTTCTAAGGCGGGTAAATCATTAAGGGAATTCAACCCGAAATATTCAAGGAATTTTCTTGTCGTGCCGTATACAAAAGGCTTACCGATTACGTCCTTTCTGCCTTTTACTTTTATTAAGCCAAGATTAGCTAAACTTCTAATAACCTGGTCGCAATTAACCCCCCGTATAGACTCTATTTCAAGTTTGGTAATTGGTTGTTTATATGCTGTTATGGCTAATATCTCTAAAGAGGCAGGGCTGAGCCGGCGGCGAAATTTCTTTTTATATAATTTCCTTACCCAGCTGGAATTATCCGGCGAACTGCATAATTGATAGCCTCCGGCAACCTTTACCACGCATAACCCGGCATGCCTCTTTTCATAATCATTTTTTAATTCTTCAATCGCATTAACAACTTCACTGCGTTCCAAATCCAGGGCTGTTGATATCTCCTGGGCCGGCAAGGGCTTTTCGTTGACAAACAAAATTGATTCAATAATCGATTTTAAATCCATATCTGCATTTTTTATTTACGCTGCATATATATTTGGGTCAATAGTTCTTCTACGGAACTTATTTCCGGATTCGCCTTAAATGCTTTTTCTATCATATCTCTTGCTTGACTCTTCTTATACTGCAACTTTAACATTATCTGTTCTGTTTCTTTTCGTACCTGTTTTTCTATATCTCTTGCTTGCGTTTCCTTTAGAGGCACGCCGGCATCCTTTATAAGCGTGAATTTTCCGACTTTACCCTGTAAAAAAGCGATTATATTTTTTGCCCTTTGCATCCCTACGCCCGGAAGGGCTTTAAGATAATCTAAATCTGCCTTATCGATTGCCCGGGCTATTTCGGAAATAGGCCTGTTTAAAACCTTTAAGGCGGCTTTCGGGCCGACACCCGATACGGTTAAGATTTTCTCATAGAATTCTTTTTCTAATTCATTCAGAAAGCCTATCAATACCGGATACAGCCGGTGCTGGTCAGCCTGCAGATAATGATAGATTATCAAGCCTACCTTTTCATCCTTTATGTAATCGTTCAATCTTGCCAATACGCTTTCCGGCATAAGAACTTCATAAGTGATATGCCCGGCTTCTAAATAGACTTTATTCTGGTTACTTCGGACTATTCTTCCTTCGAGGTTATAAATCATCGTCTTTGTGTATGCATATATGCAGCCACCAAAGCTAAAGCGTCTGCTATATGTTCGGAACTAACCGGTTTCTTCAATCTAAAAAGGTAACTCACCATTTGTAAAGTTTGGCGTTTAGACGCCGTTCCGTAAGAAGTTACGGCTTTTTTTACTCTGGTAGCAGCATATTCTACGATCTTAATATTTTTCTGTGCAGCCATTAAAACAATAATCCCTCTAACATGGCCCAGAACCGCAACTGTGTTGGGATGCCGGTAATGAGAATATATTTTTTCCAAAACCAAAACTTCAGGCTTAAACTCTGAAATTAAGCATTCTAAGGTGGAAAATATTTTATTCAGCCTTTCGGCTAATGTATGCCGTTTATCGGTAAGAATTTCTTCTGTATGCCTGACATCTACAGAGCTTGCTTTTTTTTCGACAAATACTATCCCGGTAGCCCGCAGCCCGGGATCTACTCCTAAAATTACCATTTTATAAAATACCCTAAAACTTTTATTCCTGTGATGCCAATTCTTCTAAAATCTCGTCGGGAATATCAAAATTCGCATAAACTTGTTGCACATCATCGTGTGCTTCTAAGGTTTCAACCAGAGATAAAACCTGTGCTGCTTTTTGCCCTTCGACTTTAATTGTAGAATTCGGTATCATCGACAATTCGGCTACATCCGGTTTTATCCCTTTCTCTTTCAATGCCTGTTTGACCGGTTCGAGGTCTTTGGGGTCGGTATAAACCTCAAATTTATCTCCTTCTGTTTTAATATCTTCAGCGCCGGCTTCAATGGATACCGAAAATAAATCTTCTTCGGATATCTGATTTTTATCGACCAAAAGGTATCCTTTTTTGGTAAACATCCAAGCCACGTTTCCGGAACCAGCCAGATTGCCGTTTTTCTTGGAAAAAATATTCCTGATCTCCGACGATGCCCGGTTTTTGTTATCGGTCAAAGCTTCAACTAAAATCGCTACTCCTCCCGGCCCGTAGCCTTCAAATACACAGGATTCATATGTAACGCCCGGCAACTCGCCCGTACCCCGTTTAATAGCTTTCTCAACATTATCGGAAGGCATATTCGCATCTTTTGCTCTATCCATTGCTGTCCTCAAGCTGGGATTCGTATCGGGATTCTTCCCGCCTTCTCGCGCAGCTACAGTTATCTCACGTATAAGTTTAGTAAATATCCTGCCTCTCTTGGCATCCTGCGCAGCCTTTTTATGCTTTATCCCTGCCCACTTCGAATGTCCAGACATATCCT
>CAZBZJ010000163.1:0-3551 GCA_964496355.1 uncultured Planctomycetia bacterium
TATTGTCCGAGCAGGTACTCCAGGACGTAGGATGGTACAATGGCATTTCCCTTCAGTAATGCAACTTGCCGTATATAAGTAGATTTACCCGACATATTAGGCCCGGTTATAATCAATAAATGATTGTCTTCACAGTTTAAAGCAGTATCATTCGGTATAAAAGAACTTTCAATACTCCGTTCAACTACCGGGTGCCTGCCTTCTTTTATGTCTATATCGGTGCTATTATCGATCTGCGGCGCAATATAATTTTCGTTCCGGGAAACTATACATAAAGCGGCCAGAGTATCCAGCCGGGCTACCGAATCGCTGAACATATGCAAAGCAGGGGCTCGTTTAAGCAGGCCTTCTTGAATTTCGCTTATAATCCGGCTTTCGATCTTCACAACCTTATCTGACGCAGACAGCATCTGCTCTTCGAACTCTTTCAACTCCTGAGTAACAAACCGCTCTGCATTAACTAATGTCTGTTTACGCATATAATCTGCAGGAGCTAAATGTAAATTAGACCTGGTTATTTCGATATAATATCCAAACACTTTATTAAAACCGATTTTCAAAGAATTTATACCGGTCCTTTTTATTTCCCGAGCCTGAAATTCTTTAAGTTTAGACCTCGCATTCTCCTGCAATTCCTTAAGATAATCCAGCTCCTCATCAACACCTTTATTAATTACTTTACCTTCCGGGTGCGAAAGAGGAATTTCCGGATTTACCGTTTTTTCCAAGAAACGGCGTATATCCGGCACGTCAACCAGGCAGAAAAGCGAATTCCGGTGCGCAACAGGCTTGATAGCTTCTTGTATATTTACTAATAAACTTAACGCATTACGCAAGGCCAATAAATCGCGCGCGTGGGTATAACCGCAGCTTATGCGCGATAAACTCTTATCGATATCCGGTATCTGTTTTAAAACCCTTATTAACTTTTCCTGTACTTCTATATTTTCTCTTAGAAGGCAAACAGCTTGTTGCCTCTGCAAAATTGAAGCTGGTTTTTTTAAAGGATGATAAACCCAGTAATGCAGTTTACGTTTTCCCATAGCTGTACAGGTGTTATCAATCATATGCAGCAGAAAGTTCAATTGAAGGCCGCCCACCGCAGACGGAGAAATAAACATATATTCGTTCTCCGCGTATAAGCGGATTTTATCTATGTGTTTCAGGGGCTGTTTATGGGCCTCCTTTAAATATTCTATGAGGGCTCCACAAGAAGCAATTGCATTAGATTTATCTTCGATGCCAAACCCGCGCAGGTTATGAGTATTAAAATGTTCGGCTATACTTCTTTTGGCTATTTCCGGATTAAAACTCCAGTCCTGAAACCGGCTAAGTGTTATATTCTTCAGCTTCAGAAGCGGATGTTTGAATATCGTTTTAATTCTTTCCTCGCTATCGGCAGGATAAATACATTCACAGGCCGGCAAGCGGGAAATAACTTCTATTGCAGATAATGCATCCTGATATTCATTTGTTTCAATTGTCCCGGAAGTAGTATCGGTGAATGCAATGCCGAGAGATTTCTTATGCGGATAGACAGATATGAGATACCGGGCCCGGCTCGATTTTTCATCGATATAAGTACCCGAAGTGATCGTACGAATCACCTGTCTTTTTACAATTCCTTTCGCCAGAGCCGGGTCTTCGACTTGTTCACAGATAGCAATTTTAAAACCGGCATTAATCAGGCGTGATATATAGGCTTCGGCTGCATGAAAGGGGATACCGCACATCGGTACTTTTCCGGATTTGCCGGAACCGCGGGAAGTTAAAACTAAATTTAAAGTTTTAGCAGCGGCTTTTGCGTCATCGTAAAACATCTCATAAAAGTCGCCTAAACGAAAAAAGAGAAGGCTGTCCTGATGTTTGGACTTGATGAGATGGTATTGTTTTAACATAGGGGTTGCTGTTTTCATAAGGCTATATTTATATCACAAAATCCTAAACAATTAAATAATAAAATTCCCATCGACGCGGTGAAAAATAATCCGGATATTTTTCTAACGCCTGGCAATAAAGGCTTGACAAACCCGGCAAGGAATGATATCCTTTAACTGGTAATGAAAACCGTTTTCAATAAGCAAGGTGAAGGGACACTTAAAATATGCATTACAGAAAAGGCTGGATAGAGAATAGGTTCAGAGGCAGAGGGCTTCGCTGGACTTTTCCCCGGCAGATAATACTACGGAAACTATCCCGGCAAAGCCGCCATATAAGTGTGGATGAGCTGTATTTTAATATACACCGTGAGTATCCCGGAATTGGCTTGACTACCATATACCGCACGCTGGAAATACTGCATAACTTGGGACTAGTCCAACGCTATGACTTCGGCGACGGCAAGACACGCTACGAATTAAGCCAGGGGCCGGGAATAATACATCACCACCATCTTGTATGTAACAAATGCGGCAAAATCATTGATTATACCGAGATGCTTGCCGAGGAAAAAGAGTTAACCGGCAAACTGCAGGCGAACTTATCGAAAAAATATGATTTTGATATAAAGACACATCAAATACATTTTTACGGGTTGTGTAACGAATGTAAACTCCGTTAGAGAACCCTGTTCTCTAACGGGGTAAATAAATTAGATCTTTTAGATAAATTGAAATAGAAGCTATGATTACAATGGGTTTAATATCTGTAATCTAATTTAATCACCGTAATCAGGTATAATCTGCAATATACCTGATGATTATACCAGGAGGTGTGATATGCCAGGAGGAGACAGAACAGGGCCGCAAGGATTAGGCGCTATGACCGGAAGAGCCGCGGGCTTTTGCGCAGGATACGCGGCACCCGGATACATGAATCCAGTCGGTGGACGCGGTTTTGGCTATGGCCGTGGTTTCGGCAGAGGGCGCGGTTTTAGCAGAGGTTTTGGTTTCGGCCGCGGCTGGGGAGCAAGAGCAAACGCTTATAACACTCCCTATTATGCCGGAACTTACCCTGCATATCCATATAACCCGAATGTTTCAGCTCAGCAGGAAGCAGATATGCTCAAGGAGGAATCTAAAGGACTCCAGGAAGAGATCCGGATAATCAATGACCGTATCCGGGACTTGGAAAACCAGTCACAAAAACAGGAATAGGCTATCCCCGGCTTCGGAAAAGCCGGGGACTGTCTTTCATCTGCCCAAAATAACCACCCTCAACCGAAAGTGACCGCGTAGGTCACTTTGGTATGAAGGGGGAAATTTCAATAAGAAGGAGGACATGAATTTGAAAGCCGCAATCTCGACTGATAATAATAAAGTATCGGCGCATTTCGGCCGTTGCCCGGAATTCACGCTTGTAGAAATTGAGAAAGGACAGGTAAAAAATAAAGAGGTTATTTCAAACCCCGGCCACCATCCCGGTTTCTTGCCTCAATTCTTGCAAAAAAGGGGAGTTGATGTTATTATTGCCGGCGGCATGGGAAATAATGCTGCCGCTCTATTTGATCAATCGGGTATAAAAGCTATTCTGGGCGTAACCGGTACGGTTAATGAAACTATCAATAGGTTGATAAAAGACGAACTTATTTCTTCCGGGAGCCTGTGCAGCCC
>CAZBZJ010000164.1:0-3548 GCA_964496355.1 uncultured Planctomycetia bacterium
GTCTACCATACGCGGAGTCAAGTTACGCCAGATTGCAAGGTTCTTGTGTGATGATGAAAAAAAGATAGAAGCTCTGGCTGATAAGTTGTCTTTGCGAAATCACTTAGACAGGGAAATTAATCTGGATTTTTCCGGCGGTGAGAAGAAAAAAACTGAATTATTTCAGCTCATTTTACAAAGCCCGGAATTCCTTTTATTAGATGAACCAGAATCCGGGGTAGATTTAGAGAATATATCTCTTATGGGCAAAGTTATAAATGAGTATTTAAAAGACCGGCAAAAATCCGCCCTCATTATTACACATACTGGATATATTTTAGATTACGTTTCTGCAGAGAGGGGTTGTCTTATGATAGACGGGCGGTTGTGGTGTACCGGCGAACCTAACCAGATGTTAGAAAGTATCCGGAGTTCAGGGTATCAGGCATGCAGGGAGTGTCATGGAAGAAAACAGCGTTAATAAAAAAATAAGCCCTCAGGATAAGGAGAGCCTCTTATCTTCCGGGTTTGATCCGGCAGATAAAGGGCGGTCAGGTAGTTTTTTACAGCAGGATAATAAAGTATTTATAGCCAAGACTCTATCTGAATCGATAGAGGTTATGTCAACCGACCAGGCTGTAAAAGAGTATCCGCATATAAAGGATTATTATGGCAAAGCTTTTCAAGAAGTAGGTAAATCTTATCCTAAGGATACCGTAGGCGGATATTTTATCCGGGTAAAAGAAGGAAAGTCCGTCAATATACCTATCCAAACCTGTCTCTTCTTGAAGGCACAGGGGTTTAGGCAGAAGGTGCATAATATAATTATTGTTGAAGAAGGCGCGACTGCTTATTTGATAACCGGGTGTGCGGCTTCGCGTTCTGCTAAAGAACAGTTTCATCTGGGTGTGTCTGAATTTTTTGTTAAAAAAGGCGGATATTTGAACTTTACTATGATTCACTCATGGAAGGAAGATGTTGAAGTAAAGCCGATGAGTGTTGCCCTGGTAGAGGAGAAGGGAGCTTTTATTTCTAACTATATATGTTTGAGGCCGGTAAAAGAAGTGGTTATGTATCCTACAGCAGTCTTGCAGGGCAAGAATTCCCGTGCAAGTTTTTCTTCTTTAATATTATCGCATCCCCACACCGTCCAAGACATAGGTTCAAGGGTTTTATTTAAAGCCGAAGATACTCAGGCGGAGATTATCTCCAGGTCAGTGAGTTTAGGCGGTAAAGCTGTTGCCCGGGGGCATCTTAAAGCTGAGAAACCCGGTGTAAAGGCACATTTAGAATGCAGAGGGTTGTTAGTTTCCAAAAAAGGGATTATCCAGGCTATTCCGGAGTTAGAAACAGAATACCGGGATGTTGATATGTCGCATGAAGCTGCAATCGGTAAAGTTAGTAAAGACGAGATAGAGTATCTGTGTTCCCGGGGCATGGATGAAAATACAGCCCAGTCTGTTATTATACGCGGGTTTATGGATGTAGATATTTTAGGGCTGCCGGATTTATTAAGAAAAGAAATCAACGATTTAGAAGAAAAGACATTAACTTCAAGTTTATAAGGTGAAACAGATAGAAAAAGGCAGAGTTATAGAGCGGATAAAAAGGACTCCCAGTGTAGAGAGTTTTCGGGTAAAACCCGATGAGCTCTTAGATTTTGTGCCTGGTCAGTTTTTACGGCTTGTTTTCGATAGAGACAACCTGAGGAATAAAGATCTTAATAAATATCTTTCATTCTCGTCTTCTCCGGATAGAGATTATATAGAAGTAACCAAAAGACTAAGTAACAGTTCATTTTCACAAAGATTACGCAGTTTAGAACCGGGCAAACCGGTAAGTTTTAAAGCGCCTTTAGGCAACTGTACATATAAAAAAGAGTACAGAAGAATAGCATTTTTAATAGGCGGTATCGGAATTACTCCGGTAATCTCCATAATCGAGTATATAGTAGAGAATAATACCGGTACAAATGTTACCCTGCTTTATTCCAACCGCACCGAAGAAGAGATTATTTTCTATCCTGAACTGCAGGGATGGAGCAGTAAGAATAATAATATAAATATAACCTATACCGTTACGGATACTGAGCCGGCCGATAAAGATATCGAATTCGGCTTAATAGATAAAGATATGGTAACCGATAAGATAAAAGACTTTTCAGAAAGGATATTTTTTATATTCGGGCCTCCGGCTATGTGCAAGGCGATGAAAGACATTTGTATTGATTTGGAAGTCGCGCAGGAGAATATAAAGACTGAACAGTTTATCGGCTACTGAAAACATCCTTTAGTAATAAAGCCAGAGGAGGTCTTGATTACTGAGATTAGATGACAAATTACAAAGATTAGATTGATTAAATAGAAGGAGGATAAAGAATGCACGAAGCTACAGAAAAGAATTTAAAAGAGGCTTTTGCCGGCGAGTCGCAGGCGCATGTGAAATATTTACTGTTTGCAGACCATGCAGAAAAAGAAGGTAAGCCAAACACGGCTCGATTATTTAAGTCGATAGCTTATGCGGAACTGGTCCATGCCGGTAACCATTTACGGGCTCTGGAAGCTATTAAAGACACAGCTTTTAATTTAAAAACAGCCTTGAACGGCGAAATTCATGAAGTCAAGGAAATGTACCCGGTTTTTTACAAAAAAGCTCAGGAAGAAGAAGAAAAACAGGCTCAAAAAACTACCCGCTATGCTTTAGAAGCTGAAAAGATCCATGCTGATATGTATAAGAAAGCTCAGGGTATTGTATCTGCGGGTAACGATATTCAACTCGGTAAGGTATATATATGCCCCATATGTGGTTATACTGTTGAAAATGATGTTTCCGAAACCTGTCCGGTTTGCGGGGCTAAATCTGATATTTTTAAGCAATTTTAATAAACAGGGAGGATTATTATGAGAGAAGAAATCGAGAAAGCTATCGGAGAGATACGTCCTTTTTTACAGGCCGACGGCGGAAACATCGAACTTGTCGAGGTGACAGATGACGGTATAGTAAAGGTCCGCCTTACAGGGGCCTGCGGCGGATGTCCGATGAGCGCCTATACTTTAAAGCTGGGGGTAGAACAGAAACTAAAAGAGAAAGTTCCCGGTGTAAAAGAAGTCCAGCAGGTTTAATCTGGCAAAGAGCAAAGGGCATGGGGCAGAGTGTGGTTTTTTGTCAGTGGATAAGGGTAATAGAGTAAACATATAAAATTATAAGGGAGAGATTATGGAAAAAATAATGTTCAAAGGTAACCCGGTTACCCTGGTTGGCAGGCAGTTAGATGTTGGAAAAGTAGTTCCTGATTTTAGAGCCGTTTCTAGCGATTTACAGAAGACAGTGCTGCCTAAAAGTCCGGGTAAGGTTAAAGTTATAACTTCATTTCCGTCATTAGATACGCCGGTATGTGACTTACAGGTTAAAGAATTTAATAAGCGGGCGGTAGGATTATCCGATGATGTTTTAGTGCTGGGTATAAGTAACGACCTCCCCTTTGCTCAGAAACGGTTTTGTGAGGTTAATAATATAAAGAATGTAAAAACTTTTTCAGATTACCGGTTTTCGTCATTCGGCCTTAATTA
>CAZBZJ010000165.1:0-3454 GCA_964496355.1 uncultured Planctomycetia bacterium
TTCTATTAAAAAGGCTAATCTATATATTAACACGCGGGTTTTGCCGGACCCTGCACCGGCCAATACCAGGCAGGGGCCTTCGGATTCAGTAACGACTTCATACTGCTGGGGATTTAACTCTTTTTTATAGTCTATCTTAGCTGTATTTGGTATAAAAGGCTCAAGTGAATATTTCTTCATTATATAAATCTCCGAAAATACTATTTATGTGCTTTATCAGGCTTCTTATGGATAAAGTGAAACGGTATAGAGAGGACAAGACACGTATTCTCTGAATTTCATATGCCCTTGTTCCTGAGCAGGATTAGGGCTAAAAAAAATACTTATCTATTTCCGGGTGATAAAAAATCCTACGATCAATATTACGCCGAAAATACCTATCAGAACAGATACAACGGTCGTCATATTGTCGGATAACCAACTAAAATCCATAGAATAATTATATAATTTACTGCCGGTATAATCAAGGATATATTAATCTTAGTAATTTTTTCCTAATCTCTGTAATCAATCTGGAGTTTCTTAAGTTTTAAAATTGGGAAACTCCAGTAATTAATTTGTTGAAGAATCGGGCGAGAAGTGATACAATTTTTCGAATTGATTATATTCGGTAAGGAGGTGGAAAAGATGAAAATGTATATAATGATAATATTGGCAGGTGTATTCATTATGGGCGGGTGTTCTCCTTCCAGAGAAAAAGGGCAGAAACCTGAAAAAGAGCTGTCGGCACAAGAGAAGTTGATACAAGCTGATAAGTACAAGAAAGAAGGTAATTTTGAAACGGCGAAAGAGGCATACCAGCAGGTTATAGAAGAAAACCCGGAATCTTGGGTAGCGTATACGGAATTAGCAGGTATATATGCCCAAGAAGAAAAGTTTGAAGAGGCCAAAAACCTAGTATTACAGGCTTTAGAGTATAACCAACAGAATTATATTGCCTGGTTTATACTGGGAGGGTGTTACTATGAGTTAGGCGATTTAGAAAAGGCAGAACAGTCGTTCATTCAATCTATGTCCATACAGGCGAGTGAGGATGCATTACGCGGATTGATAGGACTTGTAGGAGGATATGTAAATCGAGAAGAATACCCTAAAGCGGAAAATCTTTTAAATAACTTATTGTCATTAAACCCGCCTGAACAAGTCAGAGATAATTTACAGACCTGGCTTGATAGGATAGAAAAGCTTAAAGGCCAGTAAAAGTACACAGAGTATACGAACCGCTGTCGGCTTATACTATTAACTTGTGTTTCTTCCAAAATCTAATATAATTTAGATATTATGGGGCGACAACTTTTAGCTAACGAACTTATCTGGGCTACTTTAACCAGCTGGTTTGTGGCGCAAGCTATAAAGATAATCTTGAATGTGGTAAAATACAGGAAATTCAACTTTTTCTGGGTTATCACGACCGGGGGTATGCCTTCGGCACATGCCAGCAGCGTGGCGTGTTTGTCGGTATATATAGGGCTAGTGAAAGGATTTTCTTCTATTTTATTCGGCTTTTCAGTTGTTTTTGCTTTAATGGTTATGTTTGATGCCCAGACTTGGCGCCGTTCTATAGGCATACAGGCCCGTATTTTAAATAATGTCATAGATGATATCTATGCTGGAAGAAAAATACCTGAAGAAAGAATCAGAGAATTTTTAGGGCATACCCCTGTTGAGGTATTTATAGGTTGCGTCTTAGGTATCCTGGTAGCTTTGGCTTTTTATTAATGGAGGTGCTGATAGTGAAAAATAAAGGTTTTATCAATATCTTGATTTTTATAGGTGTTGCAATCTTCCTGGCGGCATGTTCCCGCGGCCCTGAAGAAACAGAGACTAAAGATTTTCCTGCCGGAAAGAAACTCGATATGGCTAAAGAGGTGGAAGAAACTGATTTGCTTACGGCACGGAAGATTTACCGGGATATTTTTTCTAACGCCAATGACCCGGAGAAGTTACAGATAGCCAAAGGTAAGATAGAAGATTTGAATATGAAGATACTTTTTTCCAATATTGTCGATGAAGACAGTATTTTATATGAAGTTAAAAGCGGCGATACTTTAGGTAAGATAGCAAAAAAGTTCGGTACTACCGTAGAGTTAATCCAAAAAGCTAATGATATAGAATCGCATATTATCCGGGTAGGCGACAGGTTTAAAATACCAACTGTAGATTTTTCGGTTATAGTCGACAAATCTCAAAATACGCTTTTTCTAAAGAAAGATGACGAAATATTTAAAACTTATACGGTTTCTACAGGCGCAAATAATTCTACGCCTGTCGGCGAATTTACTATAATATCGAAAATGAAAAATCCGGTATGGTTTAGGCGTGATGTCGGTGCGGTTGTGCCGGCAGACAGCCCTAAGAATATTTTAGGTACCCGCTGGATGGGATTGAACGTAGAAGGTTACGGTATCCACGGTACTACTGAACCGGAAAAACTCGGCCAGCAGATAACCGAAGGTTGTATCCGTATGCGCAACGAAGAGGCTGAAGAACTATTTTCTATTGTTTCCCGCGGCACAAAAGTTACTATAATCGATTAATTTTTGTTTTATGAACGGACTATCGTTTGAAAAACCTATCATTGAACTCGAAGAAAGAATAGGAGAGCTTACAAATTTTTCTTCAGAAAGGCATATTGACCTTTCTTCGGAGATCGAGAAGCTAACCGTAAAGCTGAAGCACCTTAAAAGGGAGATCTACGGTAATTTGAATTCTTGGCAGCGTATTCAGATTGCCAGGCATCCTCAGAGGCTGTATACTCTCGATTATATAAATATGATTACCGAAAATTTTATAGAATTGCACGGCGACAGGTTATTCCGTGATGATAAAGCTATCGTAGCAGGGTTTGCTAAGTTAGAAAAGAAAAAGGTAGCTATTATTGGCCATCAAAAGGGCAGAGATACTAACGATAACATTATGCGTAATTTCGGATGTGCTCATCCGGAAGGATATAGAAAAGCTATGCGGATAATGAAGTTAGCTGAAAGATTTAGCTTGCCGGTTATTATTTTTATCGATACGCCGGGTGCATATCCCGGTATAGGAGCTGAAGAACGCGGCCAAGCCCAGGCTATAGCCGAGAATATACGCGATATGTTTTCTTTAAAAACACCTCTAATATGTTGTGTTATCGGTGAAGGCGGTTCTGGCGGTGCTCTGGGGATAGGCATAGGCAATAGGGTCTTGATGCTTGAGAATTCTTATTATTCGGTGATTTCGCCTGAAGGCTGCGCGGCAATTTTATGGAAAGATTCAACTAAAGCTAAAGATGCAGCCGAAACACTCAGGCTTACTGCGCCGGAATTGATAGAATTTGGAATAATCGATCAGATTATTTCCGAGCCTTTGGGAGGAGTCCATAAAGATACCGGACAAGCTGCCGCAGCTCTTAAGGAAGCTTTGCTTAACAATTTAGATAGCCTTCTAAAATATCCGGTCTCCGAATTGCTTCAAG
>CAZBZJ010000166.1:0-1746 GCA_964496355.1 uncultured Planctomycetia bacterium
ATAGGTTTCTTACCATAATTAATGATGTATTGGCTGATTAAAACTATAAGTATATTTATATGCTGGTTGCCCCGTAGAGTAGCTCTTAAGATAGGCGGAACCGGCGGGGTGATATTTTACGCGGTAAGCAGCAAGAAGAAAGCCCAAGGCTTGAAAAACCTTAAGCTGGTCTTT
Source organism: uncultured Planctomycetia bacterium (assembly GCA_964496355.1). Classification (GTDB taxonomy): domain Bacteria; phylum Omnitrophota; class Gorgyraeia; order Duberdicusellales; family Duberdicusellaceae; genus CAZBZJ01. The sequence goes on from CAZBZJ010000166.1 coordinate 175, forward strand.
CCGGATAAAAGTTATTATCAGATACTGCGTATATTGAAGAACAGTTATCGGAATTTCGGTATGACAATCATCGAGACCCTGCGGATTGACAAAGAAGCTGCATATTTCGATAGTGATTTGATTCAGGTTGAAGGGGAAGAAAACCTTAAAGCAGCTAAACAGGGGCAGGGTATATTTGTGGGGATGCATATAGGCAGTTGGGAGTTAGCAAATATGTTTGTGGCAGATAAAACACCTTTTTTTATAATAGCCAGGCGGCAGAGAAATAAAATGTTTGGTAGATTTCTTGATGAACAGAGAATTCGGCACGGTGTTAATGTGGTTTACGAAGATGATTTACGCGGCTTAATTAGATATGCGAAGAAAGGATACTTATTAGGAATAGTTTTTGATCACGGCAGCCGGGATTCTAAATTGCATTCGGAGTTTTTCGGTAAGATCATACCTGTACCGGAAGGCCCGTTAAGGTTGGCTTTAAACTTAAAAAAGAAACTTTATCCGGCGTTCATACGTTGGGAGAAAGGATTCCGGCATACTTTAAAATTTATTTCTGGCGTGCAGGTGAAGAGCCGTACAGATTTTAGCCTTGTAGCCGGACAACTGAACCGGACATTCGAGCATTACCTAAAGAGTTATCCCGAAGGATATCTGTGGTGGTATAAAAGATTCAAGCGAAGCAAGAATTTAAATGTCTTGGTCTTAAATGATAAAAAGCCCGGACATTTTCGTCAGTCTTTAAGCATGGCTGATATGATAAAACAGAAAAAACCCGGTTCAAAAGTAGAGGTTGCCGAAATAATCCTGCCGGAATACAAGAGGCTTTCTCTTGACCTGTGTAATATTTTTTCGTCGCGCAGATGTAAAGGCTGCCTTAACTGTGTGCGGGTTATTTTAGGTAAAGATTTTGACAGGGTTTATAGATATGCTGATATAGTTATTTCCTGCGGAGCAGGGTTAGCTTCTTTAAACCGGATTTTATCTTATGGTTTACTCGCTGAATCGTTCATTATTCAGAAACCTAATACGGGTTTAAATAAATATAATTTGGTGGTCCTTGCCTTTCACGACAGAGTTAAGGCTGGAAAAAATATAACCAGGATTTGCGGAAGCTTGTCTTTCAGAAAATCCGAAGAATTAAAAGTAGATGGAGAAAAATGCCGGGATATATCCAGAGGCCTGAAAGATGATAAACCGGTAATCGGTGTTTTTATAGGGGGCCCTTTGCAAAAGAACAAGCTTAATTATGAGATAATAATATTTTTAAGAAAGCTAAAAGAATCCTCGATAAAGCATAACTGGCAGGTTTTAATTTCTACTTCACGCCGGACGCCAGCTTATGTAGAAAAGTTTTTAGAAAAAGATTTTGAGGATGTGCCTTTGTTAACTATTGCAAATAAAAAGAATTTTCCTTTCGTATCCGGCGGAATGATTTATCTAAGCGATATTTTAATAGTTACTTCTGATTCAGTATCTATGATTACAGAGTCCGCATCGTTTAAGCCCACATTAAGTTTTAACGGCTTTAATATCGCTGCTGATTCTAAACATGAAAGATTTATTGCCGGGCTTAAA
>CAZBZJ010000166.1:1756-3396 GCA_964496355.1 uncultured Planctomycetia bacterium
CGCAATATTATACGAACAATTGACATTAGTAATATGGAAGAAAGTCTAGGTGCGGTATTAAATAAATCCGTAAAGTTAGATAAAATCGATAATAAATCGAGGATTGATAAAGTTCTTGACTACAAACTCTGAAATCCGTAGTTCTGCTAAAAATCTGTAAACATAAATCGGATAGTATAAAGATGAAGATACTTCAAATTGTCCCCAGATTAGATTTAGGCGGTGTAGAAAGAGGCGTAGTGGATTTTTCTAAATACCTGGCCGAACACGGCCATAAATCTGTGGTTATATCTTCAGGCGGCAGGTTAGTAGATGAATTAACCAGTACAGGCACAATCCATTATACCCTGCCGGTTCAAAAAAAATCCCTGTTTTCAGCTCTGTCCTGCATAAAAAAAGTTAAAACTATAATCCTGAAAGAGAAGATTGATATTGTGCATTGCCGGTCGCGGGTGCCTGATTGGATAGGTTTTTTCGCAGCCCTGAAAACCCCGGCTAAGTTTGTTATTACAGCTCACGGTTTTTATTCCATGCATTTTTTTTCGCGCATTGTTAATTCAGGTAAGTTTGTAATAGTACCCAGTAAAACTATTGCTCGGCATATGGCTAAAGGGTTTGGGGTCGATAGCCGTAAAATAAGGGTTATCTCCAGAGGTTTAGACCCCGATAAATTTAGGTTTGTTTCTCCGGATAAGAAAGAATTCAGCCAGATAAAAATCTGTTTTTTAGGCAGGATTAGCCCGGTTAAAGGAATAGAGTATTTTATCCGGGCTTTAAACAATCTGGCTGAAGAATTCGATAATATCCGGGGGATAATTGCCGGTAAAGCTTCAGAAAAACATAGAACTTATGAGAATATTTTAAAAAAACAAGTAAGAAAATACGGGCTTTCGGATAGAATCAGTTTTACAGGCAGAACGGATGCCTGTTCATTATTGGCAGATTGTCATATTTTAGTATTATCTTCGGTTATTCCGGAATCGTTTGGAAGGTCTATTATAGAAGCACAGAGCAGGGGGGTGTTGTGTATAGCAACGGATTTAGGCGCACCGGCAGAAATTATAGATAACCGTAAAACCGGATTTTTAGTGCCGGCGTTTGATGCGGATTCGATTAGCCAAAAAATTAAAGAAGTAATCGCCCGTAAAGAGTTGTATAAGGAAATAGTTTTTGCTGCACGAAAAAAGGTCGAAGAATCCTACACATTGCAGAGCATGTGCCGGCGGACGATAGAGGTTTATAATGAAGTTTTAAATAAGATGAATATTCTGGTTATAAAATTAAGTGCTTTAGGCGACGTGGTTTTAGGTACGGCTATGTTTAAAACATTAAAAAGACATTTTCCCGATTCACATTTAACGGTAGTATGCAGCCGGCCATTTTTTAAGATAATTGAAAATCTGGATTTTGTCGATGAGATTATTATATATGAAAATACACAGTCCAGATTTGAAGAACTTTTACGTATAAGTGGATTGATACGTAATAAAAATATAGATTTATTAATCGATTTACAGAATAATAAGTTTTCTCACCTTTTGTCGCTTTTGGGGTTGCCTAAGAAGAGTATAGGCTTTAACCGTAAGTTCGGGTGCCTTTTAGATTTCAGGGCCAACGCAGGTTTTGTCTCGAAACTAAGC
>CAZBZJ010000167.1:0-3383 GCA_964496355.1 uncultured Planctomycetia bacterium
GCTAATTCCATATCCCCTGAGAAAGGATCCAGCCCTTTATTATAAGCATCCTCAACTCTCCGCATGCCATCTGTCATAAACTCTTCGGGAAAAGTTTCCGGTAACGGATCGGTAGCAGGATTAAAAGTGGTTGGCGCCGGTTCATCTAGAGGTACTCCGCCTAATCCGCCGTATCTTTCTGCGCCAATCATACCGGTACCGCCAATATCAGGTGTTTGGACTATTGCCGGTGCGCTAAAGGAATCGGTATAACCTCCTGCATAGGTATTTGAAGGTAAATCAAAACTATCATCCAATACTATAGAACCTGTATCAAAGTCTCCGCCTGCGGTAGCCGTTGTTTCAGGTAAATAATAATCCTGGCCAAAATTAACGACAGAATCATCTTGAGAAATGGCCGGATTAGATTCTGTAAAGGTATAGCTAAGAGAATCAGCTCCATATAATGCAGGAGTATCAAAAGCGCCAGTATCGTCTGTAGGGATATAGTAATTCTGGTTATAATCAGCCGTTGTGCTGAAATTCGAATAATTATTACCAAAGTCTATGGCAAAATCTTCCTGCGGGACAGCTGTGTTTAAAACATCACCTTGAGGGATGTAATAATCTGGATTATAGGTTTCGGCACCGGCGGTAAAATCTGTAGGGATATAGTAATTCTGGTTATCATCAGCCGTACTAAAATCAGTTACAGAAGTTACCGAAATATCAGGTACATAATAATTATTACCAAAGTCTATGGCAAAGTCTTCCTGCGGGATAGCTGTGTCTAAAGCGTCACCTTGAGGGATGTAATAATCTGGATTATAGGTTTCGGCACCGGCGGTAAAATCAGCGGGATGAACAGCAGCAGGGATAGGATCAGGTATATAATAATTACCGGTATCAAAATCAGCTGCTGAGTTATCCGGCATAACAGTATAATCGTTATGCTTCTCATAACTCATATCATAACTCAAATCATCGCCGTAATAGCTGTTCCAACTTCCGCTGTCACCACCGCCCCAGACATCCGAATCAGCAAAAACTCTGCCGCCGGTAAGAAGCCCGGCTACATTATCTATCGGTGTAGGCGCTGGCAATGCCGGCTGTTGTATAGCGGTATTAAAGAATGTTGCCGGATCAGGGCCTGCCGCCCAGACTACGTCCTGATACAAAAAGGCTGCTACGATTATCAGGGCTATAGTACGCAGCCAGGGTTTAAACCCCGGGCTTTTTAGCCCTAATATCCAGCCTGAATATGTTTTCTCTTCGTTTTTATCCATTCTGTTCATTCACCCTATATATAAAGTACTTAAATATTTTAAAATATTTTAAGCACATAGTTCTGTCTTCGGTTAATTTCTTCATCCTTTGCCTTTAATTAATATTTATTACCTTTATAAACTCTCTATCTTAACCTCCGTAATTAATCTCATCTATCATAAGCAGGTAACCGTTCTTGTATATGGATTGTAGTTGCAAAACCAGTCTCTGCACCAAAATCACCATAATCATGCGCATTAACCTCAAGTGCATCATAGTTGCCTTCGGGAATCTTCATACCAGGCATTTCTACCGGATTAGCCGGTTCTAAAACCCTGGGTATACCCACAGTAGGCCTTTCAGATGCTTTTGGCATAGGAATTGGAGCCTGCCGTGCTGAAAAATCTCTTGTTTCTTGAGGTTCTGAAGAATCTATACCACCTAAATTATTGTCCGGCCTGGGAACTGTCAGTTTATCCTGCGGTGGTACCGCGGCTTCATGAAGAGGTTCAACAGATTTAGCGACATTAGTATTTTCCGAAGTTCTTAAATCGGTCGGCGGTTCCGGAGATGATAGCGAAACTGGTATCTCCGGTTTACCCAACTGTGCCGGATCAATAGAAGGAAGAGTCTCTGTCCTGGCTTTAGTCCCCCACTCGCTGGTTAATCCGTCAACCCATCCTGTTTTTAAAATACCGTCCATTCCGGAAACTCGAGACTTTTTACCATCACCGGTAGTAACTTCTACGCCAAACTCATCATTCAAAGGCACCTGTTTAGTCAACCCTTCTGAAGTAACAAATCTCGAAGGCCCGTCTTTATAAGCGCCGCCTACTTTACCCCAGAAATTTCCCCGGTCTGTTACTATTACATCTTTCTTAGGAATATACTGAGCAATCCCAGCTTTACCGCTCTCTTGCAATAATTCACTCGCTTGCCCTTTTTCAGCTACGTTTACATAGTGCCGCATACCAAAAAACCCGTCCCGCACATTCATTTTTCCTTTAGTTTCATGAAGCCAATGTTCGGGCGTACCGTCAAGCAGCATCTCTTTACCGTCATTATAGACCAACTTGTTCCCCTTAAGCCGTTCAGCGCCGAAAGCACCGGCAAGGATTTCGTTTAGTGCGTTTGATTTAAATCTTAAGTCTTTAGCCTTATACCTGTGTTGAGAGTTTGTCTGTTCAATATCAAAGTAATCTTCCGGGGCATCTTCTATTGTATTTCCCTTTTCATCTAAAGGAGTAAATATCCACTGGTCATTTTCTCTGCGAACACCTAGCTGTTTAACATCTTGCCGGGATTTTTCAATGCCTAAAAACCCTCTTTCCTGAGCTTCTTGGACCGGCACGACAAAATCATAAGGTTGTTTAACTTTGAATAATTCAAAATTCCCTTGTATATTTTGTCCTTCCAATTTGTTACTTGGTCTGCGTACCGGCTGAGTATCATCAAAAAGAGCGTCTTCCTGCCTATGTAATTCATCTATCGCATCCAGGGTCTTAGTATATTTTTGGTCGGAAGTTTCGACTGCTTGAAAAATTTTCTTTACTTTTGGAAGCTGTTCAGCCACCAAGGATTTATGTTCAGCCTGGCGTTGCTGAACAAAATCTTGGAACTCATTTTCAATCTGCTCAAGTCTTCTTTTATTAATATCTATAGATACACCACCCAAATTAACATCACCCGGCTTAACCGGATTTCTAGATAATTCAGCTTCCATGGTTGGATCCAAACCGCCACTCCAAGTATCATCTTGAGAGATCCCAGAATCAGCTAAAGCGCCTTGTACAATACTATCCCTACCGTCTATACCTATATATAGGTCAGAAGGAACCGAATCAAACTGAGTATATCCATAATCTATACCCGAATTAACTGCTGCGGTCTGGCTATAATACGGTTCATGAGTAAGTACATCGCCTCGATCAAGATACAAATCCGGCATAGAATTAATGCTGGCTATTGGGTCATAAATCTCTGGTGTTGTATATGGAACTGTCATATCCACAGAAGGCATAGTCTGTGCAAGCGCATCGCCAGCAGGGTCAAGATATAAATCATTTGGCATATAATCAATGCCGGCTATTGGGTCATAAATCTCTGGTGTTGTATATGGAACTGTCATATCCACAGAA
>CAZBZJ010000168.1:0-3378 GCA_964496355.1 uncultured Planctomycetia bacterium
TATAGCTTCTTTTCGGGAAAGGATAAAGTTCTGTTTACCTCTGCTAAGCCTTATTATCTTAAAAAGAAATTTATGTTTTATTACCTCGCTATCAGGATATTTCTTAAAAGCCGATAGGCTAGCCGGCAAGAAGCCTTCGGTCCCGAAAACATCTACCATAAACCCGCCTTTTACTCTACGGCTAACTATACCTTCTAGTAAATCACCTTCGTTGAATTCATTAGCTAATTTTTCCCATCCCAGGGTTTTCTTTGCTCTTGCATAAGAGATAATCAATCTGCCTTCATCATCTTCTACTGTTTCTACCAGTACTTTTACCTCATCGTCCACCGAAGGAACATCTTCATGTGCGAATTCATCTTTTAATATAACCCCTTCGGACTTATGCCCGATATCTATGATTATTTCTCTATCGCGCACTTCTATGACTTTACCCTTTACTATTTCTCCGTCTCTTAATTCTTTAATTGAAGAAAAATAAGCTTCTTGAAGCTCTTCGGTTGAATTCTTATTCACTTAATACCACTCCCCTTTTTATATTCGCTATTCCTAAATACTTACATAAAGTTCAAGGCATTTTAAGGCTATGATTATCTCTTAAAAGCCCCTATATGTCAACCTTTTTCCTTTTTCAGAAAATATTTATCTAATGCAAAGAATTGATAGCTTTAAATATCTGGTCTGCTATATATTCCGGTTCTTGATTTTGGCTAAATTGTAATAGCTTACCCACTATTATATCAATTCGTCCGCTTCTGGGAAATAATTTTCCCGGCGGCAATATCACGCCGCTATTACATATTTTTACAGGAAGCACTGATACCTGGCTTTTTCTAACCAAAAATCCGACTCCCGGTTTAACCTGCCGGGATCCGCGGGCACCTTGAGGAAAAACCACCAAAGGCTTCCCTTTTCTTAGAAGAACCAAACCTTGCCTTAACGCCGAGAAGTCGGCATTTTTTCTTCTTACAGGCACACACCCTACAGCCCAGAACCACCTTGAAACAACCGGCAGGAGGAATAATTCTTCTTTAGCTAAAAAAGTTACTTTTCTCGGACAGGCTATACCTAAAAGGACAGGATCAAGGTTGCTTGTATGGTTAGACGCCAGAATAAACGGTTCTCTTTCTAAAAAATTTTCTTTTCCTTTGATTCGAATCCTTATAAAGAGCTTCAGGATTACAATACAGATAAACCGGCTAATCCTATAAAGCATTCAGCATCTTTCTCCCTTGGGATATAAGCCTATCGGCGGTTTTCTTACTTTTAGCTTCTGCATATACTCTTACAATAGGCTCAGTTCCGGAAGCCCTGAACATCAACCAATGTGACTTTGTAATAATTTTAATTCCATCAAGCCGATTTACTCTTTCTACCTTTTTGCCTAAAATATTTTTCGGCACTTTAATTTTTTCTAAAGATTGTTTATTAATTTTACCCACCGGTACAGATATACGCGAATAATACCATCTGCCGAATTTGCGTTCAAAAGATTTGATTATCTGCTTGGGCTTTTTGTTCATAAATGCGGCCATCTCCAATAACAACAAAGCCGCCATAGTTCCGTCACGTTCAGGTATATAATCTTTTACTCCGATACCGCCGGCTTCTTCGCCCCCTATGACAATATCTTCAGTTTGAAAGAGATGGGAAATATATTTAAACCCTACGGGCGTTTCAAATAACATTCTATTCAAATCCAGAGCCACGATATCTATAAGGTTACTCCCCACAACTGTCTTAACAATGGCTCCGTTCATATTATGATTTCGCACCAAATGTACGGCTAACAACGGCAACAAAACCTGAGCATTTACATACCTTCCTCCTTTCAATACACAAGCAATCCTATCGCCGTCGCCGTCTAAGGCTATCCCTAAATCATAATTACCGGTTTTCATCTTATTAATCAGCTCTTGTAGGTTATGTTCGGTCGGCTCCGGATGCACACCGCCAAAAGAAGGATTAAACTCTTTATGGAGATATGATAACTTTATTTTGCTCTGTTTTAACACTCGTTCTATATATGTATCTCCTGATCCATACATTACATCAAGTAAGACATGCATCTTTAATTTCTTCACCTTGCGTATATCCACATAATTCTTTAAGAATTCCACATAATCAACAGACAAATCCTTAACCGTCAACAGACTTTTTTTCTTAGCATCTTGAAGTGGGATTATTTTAACCTTTCGTTTAAACAACAATTTTTCTACTTTTGAAGTAACCTCAGTCCCCGCAGCCCCTCCCTGAGGAGTCTTAATTTTAAGGCCGTTAAAATTATGAGGATTGTGAGAAGCGGTAATCATAACACCCAAATCGCACTTTTTATATTTAGCATAAAAACTTACTACAGGCGTAGGAACTTTATTATCGGCCAAAACTACTTTAATACCGTTTCCGCATAAAACTTTAGCCACAGTTTCGGCAAATTCCTGCGATAGGAATCTGGCATCATATCCAATTACTACTTTAGTCTTCTTCTTTCTATGTATTTTCTTTAGATAATCTGCGATTGCCTGTGAAACAACCTCTAAATTCTCAAAAGTAAAATCTTTGGCAATAACTGCCCTCCAGCCGTCGGTTCCAAACTTAATCTGGCTCATCTTTAAAAAGCCTCCTTATTTACAGATAAAATCCCAAATTACAAATAACAAATCCCAAATAAACTACAAATCACAAATTCGAAATTCCAAGCAAAATGTTTAAGTTTAGAATAAATTATAATGTATCAGGAAGGATTTGTCGAGGGTTATTTGCAAGGAAATGCTGGTTAGTTTAGTAGTTTATTAGTTAAATAATTCAATAGATTATGAGAAGAAAAATCAGACTATATTTAGAAAATATTAAAGACGCCATTAAAAAGATTGAAAAATATACTCAGAAAACAAGTTTTAAAAAATTCGCCAATGACCAAAAAACAAAACCTTGCACGAAAACCAATGGCAGTTTATTAGCTTATAATTCCCACCGCGTAGGTGGGAATTTCCCACCTACGCGGTGGGAATCGGTTAACGGTATAACCTACGTCGCTTTATATATGCGTCTACTGCAGGCGGAACGAGATATTTGATAGATTGGCCTTTTTTGATTCTCTGGCGAATTTGGGAAGATGATATTTCTATGCGGGGCATATCTATAAAGGTAAATCCTTTCTTTCTGCATTTGATCTTGTCTCTTACAACCACCACTATATTAGCTGTCTTCTTAACCTCCTGCGGTTTATACCAGGTATTAAATTCATTGTACAAATCCGATCCTATAATAAAAAAAAGTTCTGATTTAGGATGTTTTCTACGTAAAAATTTTACAGTGTCCAAAGTATAAGAAATATCGCCTCTTTTTATCTCAACATCGCTAACCTCAAAATTTCTG